>NZ_JBWQOJ010000018.1:0-67183 GCF_056591795.1 Maritimimonas sp. 2210JD6-3
TATTTTCTAAATAAAAAATTGTATGTCCGTTTTATGTCATAAACATATTTTTAAAGCGTCATTGCGAATTTATTTCGGAATCTCATCATTTAATAAATCAAGTATTTACAATGGGAACCTGAAACAAGTTCAGATTGACGAACACCTTTTATGACTCTTTACGAATAATCAAATAAAAAGTATTAGAGGTCAGTAATAAATTATTTATAACTTTTGTTTGATAAATTTATCATTAATTAAGAGCAAATAAAAATGCTGTTCTTAAATCATGATAACTATCAATATTAAATTCAACCCAATCTCCTGCAAAGCCATCTCTTCGCGATAATCGTCTAACAACATTATTTGACTCTTTATCAAAATTCGAACACTTATATACAGGTTTTTCTTATCGTAAACTGTTTTATATAGTGCTTGTTCACTTAGAGTTGTATTTTTATCGGGCTGATTTTCTATATAATCGCTCATCCATCCTAAGCATTGTCTAAAATACTATCTATAATAAGGTCTTTTTCAGAACCTACATATTGAGTTGTATAAATTCTTTAGGGAAGTACTTCTTGTTTTTTGTTCTTCTTGTAACTTCGATATTAAAAACAAAACGAGGACACTATTTTTCATCTTGGGTGTATTGAATTATTTAGTTTTGTAAATAAAGACTTAGCGATATACCATCTCTTACATCTAAAAATATTAATGTTTAATTTCTTTTCTTAAAACTATGTTCATTTAAAAGTATTAGAGACGAAAAAATGAAGCATAAAATATAGTTAACATACTGTTTGCTATATGAATAAATGTTTGTACATTTGCACTCCTTTTTTAAGGAAAAGTTATATTTATTAATAGACAAAAACTAATCGTGTAATTATGAACACATTAAGTTACAAAACAGCATCGGCAAACAAAGCTACTGTAAACAAAGAGTGGGTTTTGGTTGATGCGGACGGGCAGACATTGGGTCGTTTAGCTTCTAAAGTAGCCATGCTCATTAGAGGTAAGTACAAACCAAATTTCACGCCTCACGTAGATTGTGGTGATAACGTTGTTATCATTAACGCTGAGAAAATTAATTTAACTGGAAACAAATGGACCGATAAATCATATATCCGTCACACTGGGTATCCAGGTGGTCAAAGATCACTTACTGCATCAGAAATGTTCGAGAAAGATCCTGCAAGATTGATTGAAAAAGCAGTAAAAGGTATGTTACCTAAAAACAAATTAGGTAGCGCTTTATTTAGAAACCTACATGTAAATGTAGGTGGTGAGCACAAACATGAAGCTCAAAAACCAAAAGCTATTAACCTAAACGATCTTAGATAATGGAAACTGTACACAAAATAGGTAGAAGAAAAACAGCCGTTGCTCGTGCTTACGTTTCTGACGGAAAAGGAAACATCACTATCAACAACAGAGAATTAAAAAATTATTTTACAACAGGTACTTTACAATATAAAGTAACACAGCCTTTAATGTTAACTGGTAACGAAAAAGCATTCGATATTAAAGTTAACGTTTTTGGAGGTGGTGTAACTGGTCAAGCAGAAGCAATTCGTTTGGCAATTACCAGAGCCCTTGTTGAAATAAACGAAGAACATAAAGCGGTATTGAAGCCAGAAGGTTTACTAACGCGTGATCCGAGAATGGTTGAACGTAAGAAATTCGGTCAGAAAAAAGCACGTAAGAAATACCAGTTCTCTAAACGTTAATCATATATTATTAATTATAAATCTGTTATCGTAGAAGTTTAGCACCCAAATACGTAAGACTCACTAAGTGGCTACTTAGGTATTGCTAATAAAACGGAACGTAAACTAAAAACAAAGATGGCAAACATTGAAATTAAAGAATTATTAGACGCAGGTGTACATTTTGGTCACCTAACAAGAAAATGGAATCCAAACATGGCTCCGTATATCTATACTGAGCGTAATGGTGTTCACATTTTAGACCTGTATAAGACAGCTGCAAAAATCGAAGAAGCTTCTAAAGCGCTTCATAAAATTGCGGCATCAGGTAGAAGAATCTTATTTGTAGCTACTAAAAAACAAGCTAAAGATATTGTTGCTGAAAAAGCTAAGAATGTAAACATGCCTTACATTACAGAAAGATGGCCAGGAGGTATGTTAACAAATTTCGTAACGATTCGTAAGGCTGTGAAAAAGATGGCACAAATCGATAGAATGAAAGTTGATGGTTCTTTCAACGCTTTATCTAAAAGAGAAAAACTTCAAATAGATCGTCAGAGAGCTAAACTTGACAAGAACTTGGGTTCTATAGTTGATATGACACGTTTACCAGGTGCTATTTTTGTAATCGACACAAGACGTGAGCATATTGCTGTTGCCGAAGCTCAAAAATTGAATATTCCAATTTTTGCAATGGTTGATACTAATTCTGATCCTCGACCCGTAGATTTTCCTATTCCAGCAAATGACGACGCTTCCAAATCAATTGATAAAATATTAGCATATGTTACCGAAGCAGTAGCCGAAGGTTTAGCAGAAAGAAAAGCTGGTAAAGAAAAAGCAAAAGTAGAAGCAAAAACAGATGGTACTGAAGAGGTAAAAACTAAAGTAGTAGCTGAAGTGCAAGTACAAGAGGAAGAAAAATAAATTATTGTTAAATTGTTTCTTTGTTTAATCGTGTATTGAAGTAATCTATACACAACTAAACGACTAAACGCATAAACATTTAAAACGAAATGGTTAAAGTAACCGCTGCTGAAGTAAATAAATTAAGAAAAGCTACTGGTGCTGGTATGATGGACTGTAAAAAGGCATTAGTAGAAGCAGAAGGAGATTTCGATACAGCAATCGAGATTTTACGTAAGAAGGGGCAAAAAGTAGCTGCTAAAAGAGCTGATCGTGAGTCAACCGAAGGTGCTGCTATCGCTAAAGTGAATGCAGATAATACTGTAGGGGTATCTATCGTATTAGGTTGTGAAACTGACTTTGTTGGTAAAAACGAAAACTTTGTAAGTTTAGCACACGAATTAGCAGAATTAGCATTAAACTATGCTTCTAAAGATGAGTTTTTAGCTGCCAATTTTAACGGTATGAGTGTAGCTGATAAATTAATCGAGCAAACGGGAGTTATTGGTGAAAAAATAGATATCAATGCATTTGAAAAAATTGAAGCCCCTTTTGTAGGTTCTTATATTCATGCAGGTAACAAAATTGCAACATTAGTAGGTTTATCTACCGATATCGATGGTGCAGCTGTAGTTGCTAAAGATGTTGCCATGCAAGCTGCTGCAATGAATCCTATTGCTTTAGATGAAAATGGCGTAGATCAAGCTATAATCGAAAAAGAAATCGAGATTGCTAAAGATCAATTACGTCAAGAAGGCAAGCCAGAAGCTATGCTAGACAATATTGCTAAAGGTAAATTAAATCGTTTCTTTAAAGATAACACTTTAGTAAATCAAACCTTTATTAAAGATAATAAACAAACTGTTGCTCAGTATGTACAATCTTTAGGTAACGATGCAAAAGTAAATAACTTTAAAAGAGTTGCTTTAGGCGCTTAATTTTAGTTTCTAATTAGATATAAAAAACCTCGCCTAATGGCGAGGTTTTTTTGTTCTTAATATTTGTATATTTGTCTAACCTTTTTCCTGCATACGCAGGAATCTTTTTATAACTAAATACATGCAATACAAAAGAGTACTTTTAAAATTAAGTGGCGAAGCCTTGATGGGCGAAAGACAATATGGTATTGACCCTAAACGGCTTGCCGAATATGCACACGAAATTAAAGAAGTTGTAGAAAAAGGTGTAGAGGTAGCTATTGTTATTGGTGGAGGTAATATTTTTAGAGGTCTCGCTGGTGCCAGTAACGGCATGGATAGAGTACAAGGAGATCACATGGGTATGTTGGCAACCGTTATTAACGGGCTTGCTTTACAAAGCGCTTTAGAAGATTGTGATATTCAGACACGATTGCAATCTGCCATAAAAATAAATGAAGTGGCCGAACCCTTTATACGTCGCAAAGCCATGCGGCATTTAGAAAAAGGACGTGTGGTTATTTTTGGAGGAGGTACGGGTAATCCATACTTCACAACCGATTCAGCCGCCGTATTGAGAGCTATTGAAATAGGCGCTGATGTAATTTTAAAAGGAACACGTGTAGATGGCATTTATACTTCAGATCCTGAAAAAAATAGTGATGCTGTAAAATTCAATAATATTTCTTTTGATGAAGTATTGAAAAAAGGGTTGAAAGTAATGGATACCACTGCATTTACCTTAAGTCAAGAAAATGAATTACCCATTATAGTTTTTGATATGAATACTAAAGGTAATCTTATAAAAGTACTTTCTGGCGAAAGTATAGGTACCAAAGTAAATATTTAATATGTGATTACTCTTATAGTAACTATTTATGGCTTACTTTTTGATAAAAACCAATCAGATCAAATATTGTTAACATGAACGAAGAAGTAGAATTTATTTTAGATGCAGCTAAAGAACAAATGGATAATGCCGTAGAGCATTTAAAAAAAGAGTTTATAACTATTAGAGCTGGCAAAGCTTCACCTGCAATGCTCAAAAATGTGAAGGTAGATTATTATGGGTCGCAAACACCTTTAGGTCAAGTGGCAAATATTAACACACCAGACGCACAAACCATTTCTGTACAACCTTGGGAAAAAAATATGTTACAAGAAATAGAACGTGGTATTATGATTGCCAATCTTGGCTTTAACCCTATGAATAATGGTGAAAGTATTATTATTAATGTACCTCCTTTAACAGAAGAGCGTCGTCGCGAATTAGTGAAACAAGCAAAAGCAGAAGCAGAAAATGATAAGGTAAGCGTTCGAAACGCCAGAAAAGATGCTAATAATGACATTAAAAAATTAGAGGTCTCTGAAGATATGAAATCAAATGCAGAAGATGATGTTCAAGAGTTAACAAATAAATATATTAAAATCATAGATGAATTATTGAGTGTGAAAGAAAAGGAAATAATGACAGTTTAATACTATATCACCTCAACTTGATAAACTTATGTTAAAAGCAACCCATGAGGTTGCTTTTTAATTTCAACAATGTTTTCTTTGAAATTGAGAACTAATTTATGAAACAACTTTTTTTTATTCTATTACTATCACCAATTGTATTGTTGGCGCAAAGTTCTTTTTCAGGAGTTATAAAAGATAGTAAAACAAACACCCCACTACCCTTCGCTACTATACTGACCGATACAGGTCAAGGTGAAATTTCTGATGCCGATGGTAAATTTGCAATTAAGACTAACAATACTGTTACCTATATTACAGTTTCTTATATTGGATATAAGACTAAAAAAATTGAAATTCATAACTCAGATAAGTATATTACAATACCGTTAGAGCCTAATCGAGAAAGTTTGGATGAAGTGGTGATCACTTCAACTGAAAATCCAGCATTAAAAATCATACGAAATGCTATAAAGAATAGAAAGCAGAACAATATTGAGTCTGCCCTCAACTCTTTCAAATACCTCGCTTACAATAAACTGCTAGTCACAGCAGAGCCTGACTCTATTAAAGGAACTATAGATTCAGTATTCGTAATTCGAAATAATAAAAAGGTTTTTAAACGAATAGATTCTTCAAATTATGAATTTAAAAAGCAAATTGATAAACATCATCTGTATATCACAGAGAAAATAGCAGAACACAGTTTTAAAAGAGGAAAAAACAAAAAAGAAACGATTCTAGCCTCCAGAATGGCTGGTTTTAAAGTTCCCATCTATGAGGTTTTAGCATTAAATATTGAAAATTTTACTTTTTATGACGAAGTCTATCGCTTAATGGGTAATAACTATGTAAATCCGTTAGCCAAAAATGCACTAAAAAATTACTCTTATAAGATTTTAGACACTCTAAATAGCCCACAAGGCAATTCTTATATGATTTACTATAAATATAAGAAAGAGCAAGATTATGCTGGTTTACAAGGAGTCTTATATATCAATGCTAAAAGTTATGCTTTAGAAAAAGGCATTGCCGAACTTAAAGGGCAAATTAATGTAAAGGCTATCCAAAATTTTAGCTATAAACCCGAATTCAATATTTGGTTCCCTAATAAAACACAGATAACTATCCGTAAAGGAAAAACGAAACAAAATGTAAATCTTTTTGGAGGTGTCGTAAAATTTTCAACAGGGCAAAAAAATGATTCGATTATAAGGACAAATAAAAAAGATCCCAGCGATGTGGCATATCTTATATCAACAACCAACATTTCTGATATAAAAATAAACGAACCTGTAAAAGTTCTTAATTCTGCATCAACCATAGAAATAGATGACAATGCAGCTAATAGAGATGAAGATTTTTGGAATAACTATAGAACTGATTCCATCTCAAAAAGAGGATTAGAAGCGTATAGAGTGATTGATAGTGCAGCTCAAGAAGATAAAATAGAACAGAAACTAAATGCTGGTAGAAAAATTTTAAAAGGTTATTTTCCAACAAAATATTTTGATTTCGATTTAAGTCAGCTTATCAACTTTAATAACTATGAAGGTTTTCGTCTTGGTTTTGGTGGTGTTACCAATAATAAGTTTTCAAACACACTCCGGTTTTCTGGTTATACAGCGTATGGTTTTAAAGACGAAAAGGTAAAATATCATGTAGGTGGCGCATTACGTCTTGATAAAAAAAACAATACATGGTTCAACATATCGTACACAGATGATCTACAAGAAGCTGCAAAAATTGATTTTCTTTTTGAGGATACTTCCTTTTCACTTATCAATCCAAGAAATCTAAATATTAGTCAGTTTTATGGTTATAGAACCTATCAAGTTGGTCTTGATCATGATATTTTTCCAAACCTAGAATCAAAACTAAGATTTGGTCATGGTAATTATAACACGAAATTTGATTATCAATTTGTTAGTGATAGCAAAACACTTGATGATTACGAACTTTCATCAGTTACTTTAGCCTTAAAATGGACACCTTTTAGCAAATACATGAACTCTCCTATTGGCAAATTAACGGTGAAGAATAGCTGGCCTAAGGTAAATGCACAGATTAGCAAAAGTATTGATGGACTTTTTGATAGTGATTTCGATTTTACGCAATTCAACTTTAAAATTGAACATAGAATAAAAGCCTTGAAAAATAGTTCAACCTCTTTTCTAGCTCAGGGTGGTTTGGTTTTTGGTGATGCTCCGTTAACGCATTTATACAACGCTACTCCTAATTACTCACTTAAAAACCCATGGAGAAAGCGTATTAATTTTTCTGGCACAAATGCTTTCGAAACGATGACGTTTAATGAGTTTATTTCAGATAGATATGTGATGCTACAAGCACGTCATAATTTAGAGCGATTTAAGGTTAGTAAGAAATTTAGACCACGATTAAGTCTTATATCAAGATTTGCTATTGGTGCTATTGACAACCCTGAATTTCATCAAGGTGTAAGCTTTAAAAGTATGGAGAAAGGTTACTTAGAATCAGGATTTGTATTAAATCATTTGTTTAAAGGGTTTGGTATTAGTTCTTTTTATAGATATGGACCCTATAGCAACGAAAGGTTTTCAGATAATTTAGCAGTAAAACTAACCTATGTTTTGAGTATCGGCTTTTAATTTAACAAAAGTATTTTCCTACCTTTGTTCTTCTTAACGTAAGACACTTAAATGGGCTTTTGGGCAGTTGTTTCTCGAATAATTTTAAAAGGGAGAATTCCTATACTTATTATCTTAGGTGTCATTACCTATCTTCTCTACTCACAGATACAACATATAAAATTTTCACATACTGAAGCAAACTTACTGCCATCAGATCATCCAGTAAATAAAGAATACGATAAGTTCTTAGATATTTTTGGAGAAGAGGGCAATATTATCATTCTTGGTGTTCAAGATTCTACCATTTTTACAAAAGAGAAATTCAATAATTGGAACGCCCTATCGAAAAAAATAGATTCGTTTGAAAATGAAGTTGATTTTAGTGTATCTATTGGCGATATACATAAGCTCAAAAAAGATACTGTTAATAAAAAGTTTACGGTTGAGCCCTTATATAAAAGTGAACCAAATACAGACGAACAGGTTCAAAAAATTAAAAATGAGCTTTTTAAAAACCTTCCGTTTTTTGACAACTTTTTATTTAATAAGAAAACAGGAACCATACAAACTGTCATTTATCTCAAAAAAGAAATCGTTAATAAAATTGAACGTAAAGAATTTATTTTTGATCATCTCAATCCTCTTATAGAAAAATTTGAAAAAGACAATGATGTCGATGTACGTATTTCGGGTATGCCGTATATCAGAACTATGAATGCTCAGAATATTATTGATGAGATTGGTCTTTTTGTCGGTTTGGCTTTACTAATTACTTCTATAATTTTCTTCTTTTTCTTCAGATCCTTTACCGCGACATTCATCACCATGTTGGTGGTAAGTATTGGTGTTATTTGGGCCTTAGGATTTATCGGTTTGTTCAGATATGAAATATCGGTTTTAATGGCGTTAATACCTCCGCTTACCATTGTAATTGGTGTTCCTAATTGTATTTTTTTAATTAATAAATATCAAAACGAAGTAAAGAGTCACGGTAATCAAGCAAAATCGCTGCAGCGTGTAATCTCTAAAATCGGTAATGCTACCTTAATGACCAATGTTACTACCGCTTCTGGTTTTGCTACTTTTATTTTTACTAAAAGTCAATTACTAAACGAATTTGGTATTATCGCTTCCATAAATATTCTAACCATATTTATGTTGTCTTTACTTATCATTCCTATTATTTACAGTTTCTTGGCGAAACCCAAAAGCAAGCACTTAAGACATCTTGAGAAGAGGTGGATGGAAGGTATTGTAAACTGGATGGAAAATATGGTCCGTCATAAACGTATTGCTATCTATTTAAGTACTGTAGTAATCATCATTGTAAGTATTATTGGTGTATATATGATTCGCGTTTCTGGCAGTCTTATTGAAGATATGCCAAAAGGAGAACCTTTCTTTAAAGATATTGTTTTCTTCGAAAAAGAATTTGGGGGTATTATGCCGCTAGAAATTTTGATCAATACGAAGCGCAAAAAAGGAGTCATGAAATTGACAACGCTTAAGCGGATGGATAGGCTGAACGATATTATCGATGAAATTCCTGACCTGTCACCTACAGTTTCAGTCTTAAATATTGTGAAATATTCGAAACAAGCTTATTATAATGGAAACCCAAAATATTATCAATTACCTAACGGGCAAGAGCGTGCCTTTATTTTAGAATTTACTAAGAACTCTGATGCCAATTCTGATTTGCTTAATAATTTTGTTGATTCTACAGGTCAATATGCTAGGATGACCACTTTTATGAAAGATATTGGTACCGAAAAAATGGAGCGTATAGAAGAACGACTACAAGCTCGTATTGATAAGGAGTTCCCAGCCGAGCGTTACGAAGTAAAAATGACAGGTAAAGCGCTAGTATTCTTAAAAGGAACAAACTATTTGATCAGAAATCTAGTAGTTTCACTATCGTTAGCCATTTTATTAATTGCCTTATTTATGGCTTGGATGTTCAGATCATTAGAAATGATCTTGATATCTATTCTACCCAATATGTTGCCTTTATTGGTCACCGCAGGTCTTATGGGTTTTTTGGGCGTACCTATAAAACCGTCAACAATACTTGTTTTTAGTATAGCATTTGGTATCTCAGTAGATGATACGATTCATTTTTTAGCAAAATATAGACAAGAGTTACAAGCTAACAATTGGAAAGTTAGGAAATCTGTATATGCCGCCTTACGCGAAACAGGAGTAAGTATGTTTTATACATCGATTGTATTATTTTTTGGCTTTTTAATATTTGTCGTTTCAAGTTTTGGAGGCACTATTGCATTAGGAGGTCTGGTTTCAGTAACCTTATTATTTGCTATGGTATCTAACTTATTACTCTTACCCTCATTATTACTATCACTTGAACAAAGTATTGCTAATAAAAAAGTATTTAAAGAACCAGCTATGAAAATATTGCCCAAAGAAGAACTCGAAGAAGATATAGTTGAGCAAATAGAAGACAATTCATGAAAGGAATCATTTTAGCCGGAGGTAGTGGAACGCGTTTACATCCGTTAACATTGGCTGTAAGTAAGCAGTTAATGCCTATTTATGACAAACCAATGATCTATTATCCGCTTTCTACGCTGTTATTAGCAGGCATACGAGATATTTTAATTATTTCTACGCCACATGATCTACCTTTATTTAAACGACTTTTGGGTGATGGAAAGCGCATTGGCTGTAATTTTGAATATGCCGTTCAAGAAACACCCAACGGTTTAGCGCAAGCATTCGTTATTGGTGAACCTTTTATTGGTAATGATAATGTTGCGTTAATATTAGGCGATAATATTTTTTATGGAACTGGCTTAGAACAAACATTACAACAAGCAACTAAAAACGTAGGAGGTACAGTATTTGCCTATCATGTAAACAACCCAAATCGATATGGAGTGGTTGCTTTTGATAAAAATAAAAAAGCAATTTCTATCGAAGAAAAACCTAAGCATCCTAAGTCGAATTATGCAGTTCCTGGCATCTATTTTTATGACAATGAGGTAATAGCGATTGCTAAAAACTTAGAACCTTCAACACGAGGAGAATACGAAATAACAGATGTAAATAAAACCTATCTTAAGAATGGTAACTTAAATGTCACTATTTTAGATAAAGGTACTGCTTGGTTAGATACAGGGACATTTCAATCATTAATGCAAGCGCAGCAGTTTGTTCAAGTAATTGAAGAACGTCAAGGGCTAAAAATAGGATGTATTGAACAAATAGCATATCAAAAAGGATATATTAATAGTAAGCAACTTGAAGAAATAGCTCAACCACTTTTAAAAAGTGGCTACGGTCAATACTTAAAGAGTCTAGTAGATTAATTATTATTTCACTATCAAAAATCATACCTCTTTATTTTTCTTAAGCTAATCAATTAGTATCTTTGCTTTTCATAAATTTTTGAGAAATGCAAATGACTGTTGCTGAATTATTACGATCAGATAAATTTTCACAAGAAGTTCACTTAAAAGGTTGGGTTCGCACCTTTAGAGCAAATCGTTTCATCGCTGTAAATGATGGATCGACCATTCATAACATTCAATGTGTTGTAGATTTTGAAAAAACACCAGAAGAATTGTTGAAACGCATTACAACAGGTGCAGCAATTGCTGTAACGGGTACGTTAGTAGAAAGTCAAGGTAAAGGACAGTCTGTAGAAATACAAGTTGCCAGCATTGAAATTTTAGGTGACTCAAATCCTGAAGAATATCCTATACAGCCCAAAAAACACAGCTTTGAATTTTTACGTGAAAACGCACATTTGAGAATCAGAACCAATACCTTTAGTGCTGTTATGCGCATTCGTGCAGCACTGTCTTTTGCAGTGCATAAATATTTTACTGAAAATGGTTTTTATAATTTTCATGCACCCATAATTACTGGATCAGACGCTGAAGGAGCTGGTGAAATGTTTAGAGTAAGCACTTTAGACCCACTTAACCCTCAAAAAGATGAGCATGGTCAAATTGATTATAAAGAAGATTTCTTCGGAAAGGAAACCAACTTAACAGTTTCTGGTCAGTTAGAAGCAGAAACTTATGCTATGGGGCTGGGCAAGGTTTATACTTTCGGACCTACCTTTAGAGCTGAGAATTCTAATACAACACGGCATTTAGCAGAATTCTGGATGATAGAACCAGAAATGGCTTTTTATGATCTTAACGACAATATGGACCTTGCCGAAGATTTTATTAAAAAAGTTATTCAATACGTATTAGATAATTGTGAGGATGATCTTAAATTTCTAGACAATAGACTACTGCAAGAAGAAAAAACAAAACCTCAAGCCGAACGAAGTGACATGAGTCTCATAGAAAAGCTTCATTTCGTGGTAAATAATGACTTTAAACGTATAACTTATACTGAAGCCATTGAGATATTGAGAAACTCTAAACCAAATAAAAAGAAAAAATTCCAGTTTATAATTAATGAATGGGGAGCAGATCTACAAAGTGAGCATGAGCGGTACTTGGTAGAAAAACATTTTAAATGTCCCGTGATTTTATTTGATTATCCCGCAAGTATTAAAGCTTTCTACATGAGACTTAACGAGGATGGTAAAACCGTTCGCGCTATGGATGTACTCTTTCCTGGAATTGGCGAAATTGTTGGGGGTTCACAACGTGAAGAACGTTATAATGTACTTTTAGATAAAGTGAGAGCGATGGATATCGATGAAAAAGAATTATGGTGGTATCTCGATTTGCGTAAGTTTGGCACCGCAGTTCATTCTGGTTTTGGCCTGGGTTTTGAACGTTTAGTACAATTTACAACGGGTATGAATAATATACGCGATGTAATTCCGTTTCCTAGAACACCACAGAATGCCGAATTTTAATAAAAATTCTTTTTTGTACTTTTATTTTAATCTGATTTAAACAGTTAATGTTAAAACAACATCTTCAATATAAATTATCTCAAAAGCTATCTCCTCAGCAAATACAGCTTATGAAGCTAATTCAATTGCCTACACAAGCTTTTGAGGATAAAATAAAGCAAGAAATTGAAGAGAATCCTGCATTAGATAGCGGGAAAGCTGAAACGGAAAACGAGCTTTCTCAAGACGAATATGATAACAACGATTCTGAAACTATAGAAACAGATATTAATATTGATGAATATCTTAGTGATGATGAGATGCCGAGTTATAAACTACAAGCAAATAATTATAGTAGTGATGATGATGAAAAACATATTCCGTATGCTGCAGGCACTTCTTTTAATCAGCATTTAAAGAGTCAATTAAATACATTTCGACTAAATGATGATGAGCGACAGATTGCAGAATTCTTAGTAGGAAGCATAGACGAAAGTGGTTATATACGCAGAAATGTTGAAGATATTGTTGATGATTTAGCCTTTACAGCAAATATTTATACTACAGAAGATCACGTGCAACACATGTTTGATGTAGTACATCAATTAGATCCTGCTGGTGTTGGAGCCAGAAGTTTAGAAGAATGCTTACTCATCCAACTCAAAAGGAAACAAGAAAATAAAAATAGACAATTAGCTATTAAAATTCTAGAAAATGCTTTTGATCATTTTGTAAAAAAGCATTATAAGAAGTTATTACAAAAATTCGATATTACCGAAGAAGAATTAAAAGAAGCGATTCAAGAAATAGAAAAACTCAATCCTAAACCTGGTGGATCTTATGCAAATTCTAATAAGATTGTAGAGCAAATAGTGCCCGATTTTTCTATTAGAATTATAGATGGGCAATTAGATCTTACTCTTAATTCTCGAAATGCTCCAGAACTGCATATCTCTTCAGAGTACAACAACATGTTACGCGGTTACGCAGCTTCTAAAGACAAGTCAAAGTCTCAAAAAGATGCAGTGCTTTTTATCAAACAAAAATTAGATGCTGCTAAGTGGTTTATCGAAGCCATTAAGCAACGTCAGCAAACCTTATTGCTGACGATGAATGCAATTATGCATCACCAAGAAGAATATTTTTTAACAGGTGATGAACGAAAGTTAAAACCGATGATCTTAAAAGATATTGCTGACAAGATTAATATGGATGTTTCTACCGTATCTAGAGTTGCTAATAGCAAATATGTTGACACACCCTACGGCACTAAACTTATCAAAGATTTCTTCTCAGAATCAATGAAAAATGATCAAGGAGAAGATGTTTCTACACGTGAGATCAAAAAAATATTACAGACAGTAATTAGTGAAGAAGACAAAAGAAAACCACTAACTGATGATAAACTTTCTGGGCTATTAAAAGAAAAGGGATATTTAATTGCTCGTAGAACAGTGGCCAAATATAGAGAGCAGTTAGGAATTCCGGTAGCAAGGTTACGTAAAGAAATATAAGATGTTTTTTTATAGAATAATATCTTATTTCTTCCACCCTATTCTTTTCCCAACTATTGCTGCTTTTTTATATTTCTCTGTATTACCATCTCATATTTCTGAAGAAAGTAAACGTATTGTTCTAGGAATCGTTTTTGCTACTACCTACATTGTTCCTTTACTAATGATCTTCTTTTTAAAACAATTTAAACTTATAGAAGACTACCATTTAAAAACAATTGAAGAAAGAAAATTTCCCATTATTTTTATGACTTTACTTTTTTTCTTGTTAGGAAAATTATTATTAGATGCTAAAATTGTAAATCTCTTAGCCTTTTCCTTTTTTGGGTGCGGCATCTCATTAATCTTCATCTACATATTATTCTCTTTAAAGTTAAAGTCTAGTTTGCACACCATGAGTGTTGCTGGTTTGATAGGATTAATTTGTGTAATGAGCTATCAATATGAACAGAATTACCTTATGTTTATTGTAACGCTATTTTTACTTTTCGGAATTATTGCTACTTCAAGATTACATCTTAAAGCTCATACACATTTAGAAATATATAGTGGTTTTATCGTCGGTTTTGTAAGTCAGTTGATTATTTATTCGTTCTACCTTAAGTTTAACTAGAATAACGTGAGTTCGATGCAACTAAACTTTGAGTTCTTTATAAACTAAAACGTCATTGCGAAAAAAACGTAATAAAATGAAGTTTTTTGTGGCAATCTTATTCAAAAAGAAAGATTACTTCAGACTAAACGTCTTCGTAATGACGTATATAATTGATTTTTATATAATTTTCTGTTCTTTTCGTCGAACTCACATTAGAATATATAAAAAATAAGCCCAACTCTTATATCTTTTATCTTGAGTGGTTCGCCAGTACTTTGCAAAGAAGCATTAGAAAAAAGATTCTTGAGACCATAATAAACATTCACATTCCAAGTTCCATAACCAGCAGATAAGGTTAAACCGTATTGAAATTTGTTAAGTTCGTTGATACCATTTATTTTGGTTGTTCCATTCTGTTTTAGTTTTGCATTTGAAGCAAATACATAACTAAATTTTATTCCTGGATATACACGCCAAAACTTATATAATTTTGCGGTAGAAGTCCTCCAACGTATTTCAAAAGGCATTTCGATAGCATGCATAGAGAATTTATTCCTATCGAAAGAAGTATCTCCTAATGATTGAAAAACGGTCATTCCGTTTTCTTCGAAGATTTTTAAGTTCTGATAAAATGTATTTCTACCGTAGCCCAAGCCAATACCCAATCCAAAATTTCTCGTTTGATTCAACGGAATGTCTTTGATGTAGCCTAAGGAAATTCCATTTGATAATCCTTTTAAACTTATAGTATCTGGTCGCTTAGAAAGTATATTGTAGGAAAGATTTAAGTAAAATTGATCTTCTAAATAGTTATTATCAACCTTACCTGAGTTCTGAGAAAAGGCTATTGCGAAATAGCAAAGAAAAATCCCAACTATATAATGTTTAATCATTTAATTACAAAACTATAAAAAATAAAAAAAGGCAATCGTACGATTGCCTTTTTGTTAATTACTAACTTAATTAGTTTTTTACATTATCTAAAGCACTTCCTTTAAGTGTAGAGTAATTTATCTTAAGCGCATTCACATCTCTAAGTTTTTCTTTTATATCAGAAATTGTTCCAACATTTGCCTCAACATCTGCTTTAATAGAGGTCGTTAATTTAGGGATATCTTCTTCAGAGTGCTTCGTTCTTACCTGAAATATAAATGATGGTACTTCTTCTACAGAAGCAATTTTATCATTTAACTGAATTTTATCACCCTTGGTACTACCATCTTTAGACTTACCAACGTAAATATAATTTACTAAACTCTTCTTTTCTAATTTTTGAACTTCAGTTGCTTTCGGCAATGTCGGTTTTTTAATCTTCATTTCCGTTTCACGCATTACTGTAGTTACCATAAAAAAGAAAAGTAACATAAATACAATGTCTGGTAAAGATGCGGTAGAAATACCAGGCATTCCTTTTTTCTTCTTTCTAAATTTAGACATGTTCTTTATTATTTTGTAGGTTCAGCCTCAGATATAATTTGAGGGTAAATCTCTGTTTTTATTTCTTTTTGCTGCTCATTAGTAAGTTTATCAAAATCTCTACCATATTTCTTGTTAGAATAACGGTTTCTTAGATCGTTATATGCACCTACTAACTCATTTTGTACAGCTATATACGTAGCATATGATGTACCTCTATCACTTCGTAAAGAAATAATAGCTTTCTTGGGGTGATCTGAAGATTCAGGATCTTTAGCACCTTCACACCATGTACAAGGTTTAAGATTCTCTTTAGCTAAAGCTTCTGCTGTACCTCCACCATTATCGATAAACTTCATAGTAGCTTCTCTTAAGTCACCAATCTGCATATACGTTTCACCTTCTATTAAAATTTCATTACGTCTATTCACATCAACTTCAAAAACGTTTTTCTGTTTTAATATAGGCGGCTCAATATCTTCAGGCTGCTTTTCTGGCAATTTACGAGCTATCCCTGTATCGATATCCATAGTAGTTGTAACTAAGAAGAATATCAATAACAAAAACGCAATATCTGCCATTGAACCTGCATTAATTTCTGGGGTGTCTCTTCTAGCCATAATAAATAATTATTTTATCATTGATTTCACAAAGCCCATTCCGATAGCTAACAAACCTCCTAGGCCTAATATTCCCGTAAAGGTAATTAAGGTTCCGACCCACTTAGATGTAGATCCTGCCTCACCATCTTTGACAACATTACCAAAACTATCTAATACGGCATCACCAGATGAAACAAAATAAGATAGCATTAATAATACACCTAAGATAACAACACCCATTAGCGTTTTTTTAAGGTTCTGAGGGTTCTTTATCATGTTACCAATTGATAGTAATAACGTAATTACAGTAACAGCAATAAGTAACCAGAAAGCAAACATCACAAAAGTGTTTGCAACCCCTTGCTGTGATGGATCATTTTCGATAACCTCACCACCTATCAGAAATAAACGAATGAAAAAAACTATCGCAAGGACACCAACAGCAACTGCTACCCATTTAAATATTTTATATAAATCCATAGTTAAATCTTATTTTTTATGTCTGATCAATAAATCAACAAGTGAAATTGAAGCATCCTCCATATTATTTACTATACTATCAATTTTAGCAATGATATAGTTATAGAAAATTTGAAGAATAATCGCCACAATAAGACCGAATACTGTTGTTAATAAGGCTACTTTAATACCATTTGCAACAATACCTGGAGAAATATCACCTGCAGCAGCAATCGCATCAAATGCATCGATCATACCAATTACCGTACCCATGAACCCTAACATTGGTGCTAGTGCAATAAATAAAGATAACCAAGAAACATTTTTCTCTAATAATCCCATTTGTACACCACCATAGCTTACTACAGCTTTTTCTGCTTGTTCAACTCCTTCATCCATCCTATCTAATCCTTGATAGAAAATTGAGGCAACAGGACCTTTTGTGTTTCTTGCTACTTCTTTTGCAGCTTCTACTCCTCCAGAAGCTAACGCTTCTTCTATGTTACTTACCAATTTATTTGTATTGGTAGTCGCCATGTTTAAGTAGATAATTCTTTCTATTGCAATAGCCAAACCTAGAATTAATGTTACCAATACAATTCCCATGAATATTGGACCACCTTCTATAAAGCGTTGTTTAACTATTTGGTGAAATGTTTGTTCTGCCTCACCTGAAGCAGCAGCATCCTGTAATGTAGTAAATGCGTAACTATTTTGAATTGAACTCAAAAATAATCCTGTAATTGCTAGGATAGTAAATACTTTTTTCATTGTGTAAATCTTAATTAATTAAATTAGTTAACGGGTTAAAGATATAAATTTTTTATTAATAAAAGATATTTTTAAGCGGAGAGAAAGGGATTCGAACCCTCGATACAATTTCTCGTAAACATGCTTTCCAGGCATGCGCCTTAAACCACTCGGCCATCTCTCCTCAAACTAATCTTCTATTTTTAAGACGACCAAATAACAAAAAAAAGTGTTCAATAAAAAATTTCACTGAAGAAACTAACTCATTTCTCCACGAAGTGAAGTTTCAAAAATTCTTTTAAATTCTTTTTTTTCTATATTCTCGCCTAACAAATACATAAGCTTGGCAACAGCAGATTCTGTTGTGATATCTTTACCATTAATTAAGCCTATTTTTTGTAATTGAATACTCGTTTCATACTGACCAAGAATTACACTGCCTCCAACACATTGCGTAACATCAACAATAACAATATCTTTCTCAAGCGCTTGTTTTAACAGGTTAATAAACCATTTTTCTGTGGGTGCATTTCCAGAACCATAAGTCTCTAAAACTACTCCTTTTAAATTCGGTATATTTAAGATGTGCGCTACAACATTCTTAGTAATACTAGGAAACAATTTTAAGACCACAATATTATCTTCTAATTTTTTACGAACTATCAGTTCTTTGTGACTATTTACCTTTACTATTAAACTATCGTTAAATCTTAAATGCACACCACTTTCTGCTAATGGTGGATAATTCGCTGAAGTAAAAGCTTCAAATTGTTCAGCATTTATTTTTGTAGTTCTGTTAGCGCGATACAATTTATATTCAAAATATAATCCAACCTCTGTAATACATGGCTCATCTTTTTTGTTTCTAGAAGCTGCAATTTGTACAGCAGTAATTAAATTTTCTTTTGCATCAGTTCTTAAATCACCAATAGGTAATTGTGAACCCGTAAATATTACAGGTTTATTTAAATTCTCAAACATAAAACTAATTGCAGAAGAAGTATAAGACATTGTATCAGATCCTGTTAACACAACAAATCCATCTTTTCTTATATAATACTTTTCTATAATCTCAGCTATAGTTATCCAATAATTCACATTCATATTTGAAGAATCAATTGGTTCATTAAATGAGATTGTTTCAATATTACAATTCAATTGATTTAATTCAGGTATTTTTTCATATAAGTGATTAAAATCAAATGCTTTTAAAGCATTCGTATGATAATCTTTAATCATACCTATGGTACCACCTGTGTAAATCAATAATATTTCAGGAACTTTTGTCATGTCTTAAATTTCGGTTAAACTAGATTATAAATTGACATATCTTATTGATAATCAATAAAATATAAAACTAAAACATCTTACCATCTAGAAATTAAGAATCCTTTTACAATTTTGGAATAATTTATGTTGTAAATTTATCAAGATTATTAAATTAACAACAACTTAAACAATAAAGATTTATGATAGGATATTATATAATTATTGGAGGGCTTACTCTTGTAAGCTGGCTAATAAGCAGTAAATTAAAAAGTAAATTTAAGCATTATTCAAAAGTTCAGTTACGTAACGGAATGAGTGGTGCTGAAATTGCTGAGAAAATGTTAGCAGATCATGGTATTAATGATGTAAAAGTCATTTCTACGCCAGGTATGCTTACTGATCATTACAATCCAAAAAATAAAACGGTTAACTTAAGTGAAGGTGTATTTAATCAACGTAATGCAGCTGCAGCTGCGGTGGCGTCTCATGAAGTTGGCCATGCTGTACAACATGCTACAGCATACAACTGGTTGACGATGCGCTCTAAATTAGTACCTGTTGTAAGTCTTACTTCTAATTTTTCACATTATTTAATTATAGGTGGCTTAGTATTAGGTGCAGCTTCTAGTTCTACCGGAATTGGTTTTACTGTTGCTATTATCGGATTAGTCGCTATGGCACTGGGTACCATATTCAGTTTTATTACTTTACCTGTTGAATATGACGCAAGCAATAGAGCTTTGGCTTGGTTAAAAAATAAAAATATGGTAAGTCAAGAAGAGTATAAAGGTTCTGCAGATGCCTTAAAATGGGCAGCAAGAACTTATTTAGTAGCTGCTTTAGGTTCTTTAGCCATGTTATTGTATTGGGCTTTTGCTATTTTGGGTAGAGACTGAAAATAATTTTGTAAATATTAAATCCCGCGAATGCGGGATTTTTTTATATTTTAATTTGTCGATCAATTTGCTGATCTAATGATATAAATGTTTCGGTACGAGATACGCCTTTTATAGATTGAATTTGTTTATTTAAAACTTCCATAAGGTGCTCATTATCTCTACATAAAATCTTGGCAAAAATTGCATAATTTCCTGTAGTATAGTGACTTTCAATCACCTCATCTATTTCTTTTAATCTTTTTATTGCTTCTTTATAGGTACTTGCCGCATCTAAAAATATTCCCACAAAAGCGAGTGTTTTATACCCTAAAACTTTCGGATTAATTATAAATTTCGAACCTGCAAGTAACCCTGATTTTTCTAATTTCCGTAACCGTTGATGAATAGCTGCACCTGAAATTCCTACCTCACGAGCAATACTTAAAATAGGAGCCCTTGCATCACTCATCAAGTTTTTCAGAATAATCTTATCAATACCATCAATATGTAAGTCTTTAACCTTCATTTCCTTTCATTTTAATAGTAAAAATACAAAAAAACAATTATCTTAATACAAGTCATAAGTTTATAAACGGAATAATTATTGTAGAAAATTAATTTACTATTTAAACTCAAAAAAAATATTAAATGAAAAAAATCGTATTAGTCTTAATTTTCTGTGGATTTACTTCTATTACTAAAGCTCAAAATGCAACTGTAGAAAAATCAATTTATAGTATTCAAACTGGATTTTTAGGTGTTTGGTTTCACAATGAAACTAAATTGTCTAATCAAATAGCTTTAAGAAGTGAATTAGGACTGGATAGCGGAATTTTTGGAGGAAGTTATTATGATGGGGTAGGCTTTTTTTAACTCCTGTAATTACCTTAGAACCTAGGTGGTACTACAACTTAGATAAAAGAGTTTCTAAATCGAGAATTATCACTGGTAATAGTGGGAATTTTGTTTCATTAAAAACTACTTTTACACCCGATTGGTTTGTTATTTCTAATGTAGATCGTTTAAGTATTACAAATAATGTTGCAATAATTCCATCTTGGGGAATAAGGCGGAACCTAGGGAGTCACTTTATTTATGAAGCAGGAATAGGAATTGGATACAGATATTATCTTGATTTTAATTATGGCCAATCAGCAGGTAATTTACATTTACGAATTGGTTACAGGTTTTGACATACTAAAAAGAGGTCGTCTAAAAAGTAACTTTTAGGCGACCTCTTTTTAGTAATTTATTCAACTATACTTCAGGTTGAATTTCAAAATCTTCCATAAATTTAGTAGTATAATTACCTGCTAAATAATCTGGATGCTCCATCAATTGTCTATGAAATGGTATTGTTGTTTTTATACCTTCAATTACAAATTCATCTAAAGCGCGTTTCATTTTATTAATAGCCTCTTCTCTCGTCTGTGCTGTCGTTATTAATTTAGCAATCATAGAATCGTAATTAGGCGGAATCATATACCCAGCATACACATGCGTATCTAAGCGCACACCATGGCCTCCAGGAGCATGTAAAGTCGTAATTTTACCTGGTGAAGGTCTAAAATCATTAAAAGGATCTTCTGCGTTAATACGGCATTCTATAGAATGTAAATTTGGTGTATAATTTTTACCAGAAATAGGCACTCCAGCTGCCACTAGTATCTGTTCACGAATTAGATCAAAATCTATTACTTGCTCCGTAATTGGGTGCTCAACTTGAATACGAGTATTCATTTCCATGAAGTAGAAGTTTCTATGTTTATCAACCAAGAATTCTACTGTGCCTGCACCTTCGTATTTTATAAATTCTGCCGCTTTTACTGCTGCTTCACCCATTTTTTTTCGTAATGCACTTGTCATAAACGGAGAAGGTACCTCTTCCGTTAACTTTTGATGACGACGTTGTACAGAACAATCTCTCTCTGATAAATGGCAGGCTCTTCCAGTAGAATCACCTACAATTTGTATTTCAATATGGCGTGGCTCTTCAATAAGTTTTTCCATATACATATCATCGTTACCAAATGCTGCTTTAGATTCTTGTCTAGCTGAATCCCAAGCATCTTTAAGATCTTCTTTTTTCCAAACCGCACGCATTCCTTTACCACCACCACCAGCTGTTGCTTTGAGCATAACTGGGTATCCTACTTCTTCTGCAAGTTTTTCGCATTCTTCAAAATCCTCAATAATTCCATCACTACCAGGCACACAGGGTACACCAGCTTCTTTCATAGTTGCTTTTGCAGTTGCTTTATCTCCCATTTTAGAGATCATATCTGCCGAAGCACCAATAAATTTAATGCCATGTTCTTCACAAATTTTTGAAAACTTAGCATTTTCTGATAAGAACCCATAGCCAGGGTGTATAGCATCTGCATTTGTAATTTCTGCTGCGGCTATAATGTTTGATATTTTCAGGTATGATTCACCGCTTGGTGGAGGCCCAATACAAACAGCCTCATCTGCAAACTTAACATGCAAGCTTTCTTCGTCTGCAGTAGAATAAACAGCTACTGTTTTTATACCCATCTCTTTACAGGTTCTAATTACACGTAGTGCAATCTCACCTCTATTGGCAATTAAAATCTTTTTAAACATAATATACTTAGTTATGAGTTAGAATTCAGAGTTAGCATAGCTACTGTCTAACCTCTAAAATTCTAATGTCTAATTATGATGGGTCAACCAAAAATAAAGGTTGGTCAAATTCTACTGGAGAAGAATCATCTACTAGCACCTTTACAATCTTTCCAGAAACTTCTGATTCGATTTCGTTAAATAATTTCATCGCCTCAATAATACATACTGTATCTCCTACATTTATCGTACTGCCCACTTCAACAAACACTGGTTTATCGGGAGAAGGTTTTCTGTACATAGTACCTATTATAGGCGATTTTATAACTATGTATTTTGAATCATCATCACTTGTAGCTGCTGGTGTAGCAGGAGTTTCTACTGGTGCTGACACTTGTGTAGGAGCTACTGGTGCTTGAGCTATAGGAGCTTGTTGAACAATGGTAGTTTCAGTTTTTCCTGCAGCAGCAGTTTTAACTGTAATCTTAATGTCTTCCATTTCTAATTTTACTTCACTTGCTCCTGATTTTGCAACAAACTTAATTAGATTTTGAATGTCTTTAATATCCATAATTTATTGAATGAGTTAGTTTCTTAAGCATTATATGCCCACTTTAAATAGATAGCTCCCCAAGAGAAGCCTCCACCAAAAGCAGCAAATATTATAGTATCTCCTTTACGGAGTTGTTTTTCATAATCATTTAATAGTAATGGTAAGGTAGCCGATGTCGTATTACCATATCTTTCAATATTCATCATTACTTTCGATGCCTCTAGCCCCATGCGTTCGGCAGTGGCGTCTATAATTCTTTTATTGGCTTGATGAGCGGCGAGCCATGAAACATCATCTTTAGATAAGTTATTTCGATTTAAAACTTTGGTGCACACATCTGCCATATTAAAAACAGCATTTTTAAATACTGTTCTACCTTCCTGATGCACAAAGCTACCATCTTTATCTCCAATAACATCTCCTTTTTTATAAGGATAAGACGAACCTCCTCTTTTAACTTGTAAAAAGTCTCTCCCTTCACCATTGGTTCTTAAATATTCATCTTGTATTCCTAATCCTTCCTTATTCGCTTCAAATAAAACTGCCCCAGCACCATCTCCAAAAATGATACAGGTTGCTCTATCTTCATAATCAATCATTGAAGAATTTTTATCGGCTCCTATGAGTAGTACTTTTTTATACTTCTCTGATTCTATATAGCTTGAAGCAATTGACATTCCATATAAAAAGCTAGAGCAAGCAGAATCTACATCAAATGAAAAAGCATTTGTTGCTCCTATCTTGTGAGCTACAAATGCTGCTGTTGAAGCTGCTTGCATATCTGGGGTAGCAGAAGCTACAATTACAAGTTCTATTTCTTTTGGATCAAGATTAGATTTAGAAACTAAATCTTCGGCCGCTTTTATAGCCATAAAAGAAGAGCCTTTACCTTCTTCTTTTAAAATTCTACGTTCTTTAATACCTGTTCTCGTAGTAATCCATTCATCATTGGTATCTACCATGGTTTCTAATATTTTATTAGAAAGTACATACTCTGGTAAATACATCCCTACAGCTGTTATAGCGGCGGTAGTCTTAGTCATAAGCTAAATTGGTTAGGTCTTAAATTTTTACTTTTGTAATGTAAAAACAGGTTTCAAATGTACTAAAAAAAACAACTGACTTTTATTAATAAAAGTCAGTTTTTGGTCATTTTTGATCAAAAAACACAAAAAAACCCTCAAAAATGAGGGTTTTTATAAGCTTTATAAGATTTTAAGCTTCTGCTTCAGTGCTATCAATTACTACTTGACCTCTGTAGTATAATTTACCTTCGTGCCAGTGCGCTCTATGATACAAATGAGCTTCACCAGTTGTAGGGTCAACAGCTATCTGAGGAGTACTCGCTTTGTAGTGAGTTCTTCTCTTATCTCTTCTCGTTTTAGATATTTTTCTCTTAGGATGTGCCATATTACTATATTTTTATTTTTTCAACAGATCTTTTAATTTTGACCATCTCGGATCTGCTTCTTCACTATTTTTATACTTTTTTGGTCTTAACTCTTCTAATTTATCTAATATATCAGATTGTAATGTACCATCTTCAATACCTGGATGCACTTTCTTTGCGGGTACGGCAAATACAATCATTTCATATATAAATTGCCCAACATGTATTTCATGTTCTGAATGCGGTATGATAACTATATTTTCATTTTCATCGTTATAAAAATCTCCAAATTTTACAACAATTTCTAACGAAGTTTCAATAGATTCTTCATACAGTTCATTTGTAACATCACAAGCTACTTGTATCTTTCCATTTGCGACAAAATATAATTCTAAAAGGGTTGATTTTTTAACAAAATCTAAAACTACTTTTAAATCAGCATCTATAATTTCATCAAAAGGAAAAGACTCAAAGAACGTTTTATCTACTAGATATTCAAACTGATGGTTTCCTTCTTTTAATCCAACAAAAGGAATTGTGAATATTTTTTTCATTTCTTCTACCAACATCAATTGAGCGCGCAAAGATAAAAAAATAATACTAAAAATAGGCTAAATAAAGAATTTCTTGAAACCAACTATCCTCAGGACAAACTACAGGGGTATTTCGTCAGTTTCATTTTGACCTCAGGGTCAAAAACAGAAATCCTATTACTTAGATTCCCGTTTTCACGGGAATAACAATTTCAACGGATAGCTCGATGCAAGCATGCGGGAATTCTTTTCGATTAAAATTAACTTTTAGCAACCTGTTTAGACCTAAGTTTACTTTTTGACATTTTAATGTGTTGATTCCTCGTTTTAGCAATCTTTATAGCGGTAAACACAGCTTCCGAAAATGATGAATGATTCGCCTGGTTTTTGCCAGCTATTTCATATGCGGTACCATGATCTGGTGAAGTTCTAACAATATTTAAACCTGCTGTAAAATTCACTCCTTTACCAAAAGATAGCGTCTTAAAAGGTCCAAGGCCTTGGTCATGATACATTGCCAATACGCCATCAAAATTTTTATAACTTTCTGAACCAAAGAAACTATCAGCCGCATAAGGACCATATACAATTTTTCCTTCTTTTTGAATTTTTTCTAAAGTAGGACGTACAATATCGTCATCTTCCTTGCCAATAACACCATTATCCCCACAATGCGGATTTAATCCCAAAACTGCAATTTTAGGTTTAGAAATTGCAAAATCTTTTAAAAGCGATTCGTACATTAAACACACTTTTTTAGTAATTAATTCGGGAGTAATCGTTTCAGCGACTTTACTTATGGGTAGATGCCCTGTAACTAAACCTATTCTAAGTTCATCTGTCATTAAAATCATTAAACTACTTCCCTCAAATTGGTTTTCAAGATATTCTGTGTGACCTTCGAATGTAAAAGCTTCTGATTGGATGTTATTTTTATTTATCGGAGCTGTCACCAATACGTCTATCAACCCGTTTTTTAAAGCCTTTGTAGCTTCACTTAATGAAACAAATGCAGCTCTACCTCCCTCTTTAGTTTCTTTACCAAATTCTATTGAAGTTGTTTCCCTTATTACATTAACCACATTTAACTTCTCAGCTACTATTCTATCTAAACTTTTAATTCCATTAGTATTTATGGCGTTTATTTCTGTTTGCTTTCTATGAATCGATACAATTTTAGTATTACAGAATAGTATAGGAGTGCAGAAATCGAACATTCTGTTATCTTCAAAAGTTTTAAGCACTACCTCTAAACCTATACCATTAATATCTCCACAAGATATACCTACTCTTATTTTGTCATTTTTCTTCATTAAAAGGCTATAAATTTATACTTTTGAGAACGTTAAACTACATATAATTGTTACTTAACAAAAGTACTAAATCTTACTGAGTTTAGTATCTGGGTTTAGTCGTTAAATAATATCTTAAAAATGTTTACAGGGATTATAGAAGAAATAGGGAAAGTTATTTTAATAAGAAAAGACAGAAGTAATCTAAATATTACTATTAAAAGTAAACTAACACCTGAATTGAAAATTGATCAGAGCATCGCACACAATGGCGTGTGTTTGACTGTCGTTGCTATTAAAGATAATTTATATACTGTAACTGCTATTGAAGAAACACTTATTAAAACAAATTTAAATACATTATCTGAAGGAAGTTTGATAAATCTAGAAAGAGCAATGAAATTGGGAGACCGGCTTGATGGGCATATTGTGCAGGGTCATGTTGATCAAATTGGGAAATGTATTTCAATTGAGGAATCTAATGGTAGTTGGTTATATACCTTTAAATATGATACTAAACTAAGGAACATTACTATCGAAAAAGGATCAATTACAATAAATGGGGTAAGTTTAACAGTTATTAATTCTAAAGAAAATCAGTTTAGTGTAGCTATTATACCTTATACATTCGATAATACAAATTTTAAATCTCTACGGGTTAATGATGAGGTGAATTTAGAATTTGATGTAATTGGTAAATATGTAAAAAGACTAACTGAATTCAGTTAGTCTTTTTTATTTAATTTTTTAATGCCGTATGCAGCTCCAAGTGCGAGCAATATCCCAATACCACCATCAATTGGTTTCCCAGGTGGTGGTGGTGGATTTCCAGGAGGACCTCCCCCGCCTGGTCCATTTCCACAAGGTGGTGCAGTTCCATCTGGGCATTGCGCATTGGCTTCTAATGCAAGAAACAATACTGCAATAACCAATATAGATGTGATGTATTTTTTTAACATAAACTTCCCCTTTTTACTTAAATGATTCATCAATAATCATTTATTTCATTGCAAATATATAAATTTTTCTAACCATAGAAACGTAAAGATACCAAATTTAGTATTATTAAATGGTTAATTCATCTATTTTACATGTTGTGGTCCCACTTGGGCTCGAACCAAGGACCCCCTGATTATGAGTCAGGTGCTCTAACCAGCTGAGCTATGGGACCTAAAAATTTTGGAGTGCAATATTACCAATAATTTAATTACTGCACAATGTTTACTACAAAAAATTAAATAGAACGATTCATAAGCGTAACACCTAAGTCTTTAAAAGATTCTTTGAAAACCTCTTCTGTTGACAACTTATCTATAGCATTAAAAGCCTTCGTCGTATATGTTTTTATTTCACGTTTAATTTTTAATGGTATATCATATTTATTGAACAAAGACGTCACCTCGGCAATCTTTGATTTATTACTAGTATCGGTTTTATAAAGATCGAGAAGTATATTTTTATCAGATGATGATGCTAATTCGAGTGTTTTAAGATATAACCATGTCTTTTTATTTTCAATAATATCTCCTGCCTTTTGTTTTCCGAAATCTTCTTCACCAAAAACATCTAAATAATCATCTTGTAACTGAAATGCAATTCCTAAGTTTAATCCATAATTATAAATTAGCTTCTGATCTTCTAAAGAAGCATTTGCGATAATAGCCCCCATTTTTAAAGCAGCAGCTACTAAAACAGCAGTCTTGAATTCTATCATTTTAAGATATTCAGGTATTGAAACATCATTGCGGATTTCAAAATCTATATCATATTGCTGACCTTCGCAAACTTCAATAGCGGTTTTACTAAAAAGTTTTGCTAAATCTCTAAATTTTTCTGGGCTATAACTTTCAAAAAATTGATAGGCTAAAATCATCATGGCGTCCCCAGAAAGGATTCCTGTATTCTCGTTCCATTTAGTATGTACTGTTGGCTTACCTCTTCTAACTGGCGCAGAATCCATAATATCGTCATGCACCAAAGAAAAATTATGGAAAACCTCTACTGCAACTGCAGCATTAAGAGCGTCTTTTACGTTCCCACCAAAAGCATCACAACTCATTAAGGTTAAAATAGGTCGAAGTCTTTTACCGCCAAGATTTAAAATATAGGAAATCGGTTCGTAAAGATTTTTTGGCTCCTTTGTTTTTATCTGTTCATTCAAATAACCGATAAAAAGCTCTTTATACTGTTCTGTAGTCAAAAAAAATATTTTCTGTAAAAATATTGTAAACAAAACAAATCCATTCTCTTTTATAATGTTATTTTTTAAAAAACTTTGGAAACTATTTTTGTTTTAAAAGTTTCCTTGCTATTTTTGCATTCGATTTATGAAAGAAAAAATTTTACATAGAGCCGCAGACATGTTCATCTCACTTGGTTTTAAAAGTGTAACCATGGATGACATTGCAAATAATATGGGTATATCAAAAAAAACCATTTATACTCACTTTAAAAATAAAACGCAACTTGTTGAAAAAGTAACTTTTTCATTATTCGAAAAAATTTGTGATGGCATTGATTGTATTTGTGATACCTCAAATAATCCTATTGAAGAGTTGTATGACATCAAAATGTTTGTAATGCAACATTTAAAAAATGAGCGTACTTCTCCTCAATATCAATTAAAAAAATACTATCCCCAGATATACGATGTACTTCGTGTAAAGCAATTTGAAAAAATGCATGAATCGGTTCAAGAGAGTTTACAAAAAGGGGTTGATACAGGATTATTTCGTTCAACCATCGATGTAGGTTTTATTTCTAGAATGTATTTTAATGGCATGACGGGTATTAAAGATGAAAGTATTTTCCCCAGAAGTGAATTTACAAGTGACTATTTAATGGAAAGCTATTTAGAATATCACTTAAGGGCTATTGTAACAACCAAAGGATTAGAAATAGTAAACAAATTTATAACGATCAATCAAGTAGTGTAATGAAGTATAAACTTACCGTACTGTTAGCTTTAATTTATAGTATAAGTACTTTTTCTCAAGAAGTATCTAAAAATTTCTCTTTAGAAGAGGCTATTAACTATGCGCTAGAAAACAATAGAAATGCAAAAAACGCCGAAAGAAATATAGAGGCCGCAGAACAACAAAAATGGGAAACTACGGCCACTGGTCTTCCTCAAATTAATGCTAAAATAGATTATCAAAATTTTCTAAAGCAGCCTGTATCGTTATTGCCTGCTCAGTTTTTTGATTCACGGGAACAAACTATTACCACAGTTGAAGACTTTTTCGGCATTACTAGAACAAGTTCTCCCGACCCTGTAGAAGGATTTATACCCGTGGTTTTTGGGACTAAACAAAATGTAAATGCCACTGCTACGCTGAGCCAGCTTTTATTTGACGGTTCTTACCTCGTTGGATTGCAATCGGCAAAAGTTTTCCTTGAAATTTCAAAAAATGCCAAAGAAAAAACGGATTTAGAAATCAGAAAATCGGTCATCAATGCTTATGGTAATGTACTATTAGCACAAGAAAGTGTAAAAATTACTAAAAAAAACAAGGAAGTACTTCAAAAAAGCCTTAATGAAACGCAAAAAATATTCGAAAATGGTTTAACCGAAGAAGAAAACGTTGAGCAATTACAAATTACATTAGCACAATTAGATAATGGTTTAAAGAATTCTAAGCGACTAGAAGCGATTGCTTACAAAATGTTGAACATTACACTAGGTGTAGATTTAGATACGCAAATTAACCTTACTGACAATTTAGAAACACTCACAGTACAAAACGTTGATTTAGCTTTGTTAGACGCCGAAAATAATGTAAAAAACAATGTAGATTACAAAATTGCTGAAAATGATAAGCGTTCTAGAGAGTTACTCTTAAAACTAGAAAAAAGCAAAGCCCTACCGCAATTAACTGCTTTTTTAAATGGAGGCTATGCAGGCAATAGTGATTCGTTTACCTTTTTAGACAGTGATCAACGTTGGTTTGGCTCTTCCTTGGTAGGTGTAGGCTTAAACATCCCAATATTTAGTTCTTTTGGTAGAAGAGCTGCCACACAACGCGCTAAGATCAACTTAGAAAAATCAAAAACTCAATTAACTGAAACTGAACAACAACTAAAATTTCAAGTTGCTTCTGCTAAAAGTAATTATCGATTTGCTATTGAATCGTATCAAACAACAAAGCAAAATTTAGCGTTGGCTGAACGTATTGAGAAAAAAAATCAAACAAAATTTTTTGAAGGTATCTCCACCAGTTTTGACCTACGTCAAGCACAAACACAATTATATGGAACGCAAGCAGAATTTTTACAGGCTATGCTTAATGTAATCGTAAGAAAATCTGAATTAGAAACCGTATTAAACACCATTAAAAACTAATATAACTTAACTCACAATACATTATGAGAAAGCTATTTTCAATTGTAACTTTAGCCTTAATTATTGCCTCATGTGCAGGTAAAAAGAAACAATCTATAGACGACATCATCGCGTCAGGTGATTTAGAATCTATACGTACAAAACGTTCTGAGATTGTTATTGATCAGCAAGAGATTGCTGATCAGCTTAAAAAATTAGATGAAGAGATCGCTAAACTCGATCCAACACAAAAAATTCCTTTAATCACAACTTTTAAAGCAAAAGAAGCTGTTTTTAATCACTTTTTAGAATTACAAGGTAATGTGCAAACAAAACAGAATGTATTGGTGTATCCTGAGATGGCAGGAACACTTTTAAGAATTTATGTGAAAGAAGGACAGCGCGTCGGTAAAGGACAACTTCTAGCAACTATAGATGATGGTGGTGCAAGTAATCAAATTGCCCAAATGGAAAGTCAAGTCGCTTTAGCAAAAACTACTTACGATCGTCAGAAAAGATTATGGGATCAGAAAATTGGAAGTGAAATACAATACTTAAATACCAAGACCAACTATGAATCTCTACAAAGCTCGTTAAACGCGTTAAGAAAGCAGGTTTCTAAGTATTCTATAAGAGCTCCTTTTAGTGGAATAATTGATGATGTAATAAAAGATCAAGGCACCGTAGTAGCGCCAGGTCCAGGTTCTGAAATATTTAGAATTGTAAATCTTAACAATATGTATATCGAAACCGATGTTCCTGAAACATATATTTCGAATGTAACCACTGGAAAAAAGGTTGAAGTAGAATTTCCTGTTTTAGGAAAAAGTATAGAGGCAAAAGTACGTCAGGCTGGTAATTTTATCAATCCTGCTAACAGAACCTTTAAAGTAGAAGTGGGTATCACTAATAAAGATAAATCTATAAAACCAAATTTAACTGCAAAGCTTAAGATCAACGATTATACCAACAATAAAGCATTATTAATTCCGCAAAGTATTATATCAGAAGATGCATCTGGCCAACAATATATATATGTTGTTGATAGTATAGAAAACGTTGATGATGGTTTTCAGGGTATTGCCAAACGAGTAATCATCGAAACTGGTAAAACACAAAATGATGTTATTGAGGTTCTGTCGGGTATTAAAAACGGTACTGAAATAATCGAAGAAGGTGCTCGTAGTGTTAAAGATGGGCAAACTGTAAAAATCCTAAATGGTAGTAGCACGGCGAAATAATTCCGTTGTCTGCTCAGAATAATAAAAGATAAAGTATGAATACTAAACAAAAGAAAAAAGTCGATAAAGAATTCGGATTATCATCTTGGGCAATTAATAATAAGACGACCATGTATGTGCTGATAGTATTGATATTGTATTTAGGTATCTCTGCCTTTTTCAGTATGCCCAGAGAAAGTTTCCCAGAAATAAAAGAAACTAAAATATACATCAGTTCTCTATTTCCAGGTAATACAGCAGAAGATATTGAAAAATTAATAACCGATCCTTTAGAAGACAAACTCAAAACAGTGAGTGGTGTTGTTGAAATTACCTCAACTTCACAAGAAGATTACTCAATGGTAATTGTAGAATTTGATGAAAGTATCTCTGTTGAAGAGGCAAAGCAAAAGGTAAAAAATGAAGTAGATTCTGAAACTTCGAGTGAAGACTGGCCAACATTTAATAGTGCTAAAGTAGAGCCTAATGTTTTTGAGTTGAGTATGTCTGAAGAGATACCAATTCTTAATATTAATATTTCAGGAAACTACCCAGTTCAAAAACTAAAAGAATTTGGCGAATATTTACAAGATGAAATAGAGGACTTATCGGAAATTAAAAAAGTTGACATAAGAGGTGCTCAAGAAAAAGAAGTTGAAGTAGCTGTAGATATCTATAAGATGATGGCTGCTCGAGTAAGTTTTAATGATGTAATAAGCGCTATAAGTAATGGTAATACCACTATGTCTGCAGGAAATCTTGTAACAAGTGGGCAACGTCGTACCATACGTATTGTTGGTGAAATTGATACCCCTTCTCAGCTAGAAAATTTTGTTGTTAAATCTGAAAATAACAATCCTATCTATTTAAAAGATATTGCTAAGGTTACCTTCAAAGAAAAAGAAAAAACAACCTATGCACGTGAGTTTGGCGATCCGGTCGTAATGCTAGATGTTAAAAAAAGATCTGGTAAAAATATGGTGGCTGCAGCTGAACAAATTCAGGTAATCGTTGATGATGCTATCAAAAATGTATTTCCACAAGATCTTAAAGTTACCATTGCTAATGATCAATCATCTAAAACTATAGGTCAGGTAGATGATTTAGTAAATAATATCATTTTTGGGGTTATTCTAGTGGTAACCGTATTAATGTTCTTTTTAGGATTTAGAAATGCCTTATTTGTAGGTTTTGCTATCCCTATGTCAATGTTTATGTCATTAATGATTTTAAGTGCCATGGGATATACTATGAATACCATGATCTTATTTGGACTTATTATGGGGTTAGGAATGCTCGTTGATAATGGTATTGTGGTTGTAGAAAATGTCTATCGTTTAATGGATGAAGGCATGCCAAGAATTGAAGCCGCTAAAAAAGGTATTGGTGAAATTGCTTTTCCTATTATTATATCTACTTTAACAACTGTAGCCGCCTTCGTACCCTTAGGGTTATGGCCAGGTGTCATGGGGCAGTTTATGATTTATTTTCCGGTAACATTATCTGTTGTTCTAGGCTCATCGCTATTTGTAGCCATCTTCTTTAATTCAGTAATGGTATCACAATTTATGAAAACAGAAGATGAAGAAATGCCCATGAATCGCATGATACGCATAACACTTATATTAGGTATTATAGGTATTCTCATTGTAATATTTGGAGGTGCCTATCGTTCTTTAGGAACTTTAATGTTAATCACTGCAGTATTATTATGGGCATATCGATTATTCTTAAGAGGATGGGCAAATACATTTCAAAATAAAATATTACCACGCTGGGAGCACTTCTACGAACGTATTCTGAGAGGTGCTTTAAAAGGGTGGAGACCTTATGCTATCTCTATTGGAACTGTATTACTTTTATTCTTCGCATTTGGTGGGTTCGGTGCCTCTGTTGGAAGCCAACGTACCAAAGTTGAATTTTTTCCTGATAATAAACCTAATCAGATTATTGCTTATATCGAATACCCTCAAGGTACAGATATCCAAAAAACAAATGATATAACAAAGCAAATTGAAAAGCGTTTTTATGAATTAGTTAAAGATAAAAGCTATATAGATGGTGATTATAATTTCTTAACAGAAAGTGCTGTTTCTCAAGTTGGTGAGGGTGCAGGTAACCCGCAAACTGATGGCGGGTCTTCAGCAGAAATGCCCCATAGAGGTAAGATTACTGCTACCATGCGCGAATATAAATTTAGAAGAGGCGCAAAAAGTGATGAATTATTTCAGAAAATACAAGAAGGGTTAAAAGATGTGTATCCAGGCGTTACTATTTCTGTTGAGAAAGATGCTGTTGGGCCTCCTGCAGGATACCCTATAAACATCGAATTAGAAGGCAATAACTATAATGAGCTTATTGCTACAGCCGAAGAAATGCGTAATTTCTTAAATGCAAAGAATATTCCAGGAGTAGATGAGTTAAAGATCGATGTAAATAAGTCTAAACCAGCCATGCTAGTACAAGTAGATCGTAAAAAAGCTGGTGAATTGGGTGTAAGTACAGGGCAGGTCGGGCAACAGTTACGTAATTCAATTTTTGGCGCTAAAGCAGGTGTTTATAAAGAAGCTGGAGATGACTATGATATTTATGTGCGTTTTAATGAAAAAGATAAATATAACACGAGTGCCATCTTTAATCAAAAGATTACCTTTAGAGATATGGCTTCAGGTCAAATTAGGGAAATTCCTGTTTCTGCTGTTGCCACACAAAAGAATAATTCAGGTTTTAGTGCTATTAAACATCGTGATACAAAAAGAGTTGTGACCGTATATTCAGCATTAGCTCCAGGTTTTACAGATGCTGGTGCTATTGTTTCTCAGATACAAAATGAGATGAAAAATTATACTAATTTACCTGCTACAGTTAAAATAGATTATACAGGGCAGATTGAAGAGCAGAACAAACAGATGACATTTTTAATGGGTGCTTTTTTTACAGGTCTTGGGTTAATATTCTTTATCTTAATATTTCAATTTAATTCAGTTTCTAAACCTGCAATCATTATGCTTGCAATTTTCTTGAGTTTAATTGGGGTTTTTGGTGGCTTAATTATTACGGGCGCTCCTTTTGTAATTATGATGACTATGATGGGAATTATTTCTTTAGCAGGAATTGTTGTAAATAATGGTGTCGTCTTATTAGATTATACACAACTATTAATTGATAGAAAAAAAGTAGAAAATGATATTGATGAAGGTGATTATTTAGAAAAGAATGATCTTAACGAAGCCATTATACGAGGTGGTAAGGCACGTCTAAGACCAGTATTGTTAACGGCTATTACCACTATATTAGGATTAATACCACTTGCGACTGGATTCAATATCAACTTCTTCACACTATTTAGTGAATTTAACCCAAATATTTACTTTGGCGGTGATAATGTAATTTTCTGGGGACCGTTGGCAAAAACAGTAATTTACGGACTCATTATAGCTACTTTCTTAACATTAATTGTTGTCCCAATTTTATTCTATTTGGCTACTAGATTTAAAATGTGGATTCGAAGTAAATCAATTGATTCGAAGGTAGTTGATGATGCCAATACGGAACTAGCATTAAACAAATAAAGATTTTTATTAGGGTAACGATGTAGGATTTTGGTTTTTTTTAAAACCAGAATCCTACATTAAAAAACCAAAAGTTCAAATTGGTGTCTGGTGACCAAGTATATTTCATTTCAATGGGGCCCAAAAAAGATGCAATACTGTATCCTACAGCGTATCCCAATCTTGTATTGTCGAAAATAGCCCCATCATTATAAATATCTTCCTCAGCTCTCGCTGCATTTGCTGTAAACGATACATAATTTTTAGAAAATAGTTCATAACGCATAGTCAATGCCGATTTCAAATAGCCTTCACCTGTGAGATCTCCTACATCATAACCGTAAAAACTCGTAAAATTATTTACAAAATTCTCATTATTTCCACCCAAATGAAAATTAAATACTCTATTATCATTTTCACCTATGGTTACTCCTGCCTCAGATATAAGTTGAGTAGTAAGTTTATCCCAAAACGTATATGCAAAACCAATTTTTCCTTTTAACTGTGTAAAAGGATTAAATGTATCTCGTAACTTTCCATCATTTAATAAAAATAAATAGGCTCTATAATTCGCATGCAAATAAAATCCGTTTTTAGGAAAAATACCATCATCGTAATTGTCTAATTTTAGTTCCGCAAAAGCGTTACCATACGTTCTGTTATCATAGAAATTTTTTACTTCATTATTGTTTGTAATACTTTCATTAAAGATTCTTAAGTATTTTGATTCTGCTCCTACGCGTATCGCAAATGAATTCGAAATTGCAGATTGTACAAAGAATTGATTGGTAAAATCATTATATTCTATATTCTGTTTGATGTTTGCCTCATTCTCTTGTAATACTGTGAATGTTCCTTTAAAAATATCTTTTTCGAATCTGTTATAGCTAGAGTTAATACCATAACTCCAATGAAATCCGTTATCAATAAAATAATCTAAATTATAGCGAATATTGTCTCCTAAGATAAGATCTGCAGACAATACATCATTTTTAAATAATACAAGTTTTGTTGTAAAATTTAACAATGCCGAGCTTTTGTAAAGGTCATCGAAATGTGCACCAATTCTCAAAAAAGAAGCAATGTCATTTTCTTTAAGGCTAAATTCTACTGTTCTAGAGTTTAAAAATTTATATTGAATGCTTTTAAAATCACCCGTACTAAAAAGTTGATTTATGCCTTTAGAAAACTCATCATAGGTTAACGTTTCACCTTGCCTAAATCCTAATTTACCTCGTACATAATCATTGGTGTAGTATTTAGTTCCTTTAATTACAATTCTATCTATTACCAAGCTATCTCGTTTCACTCGAGTAATTTTCGTTTTTAAATTCCTTTTTTTCTGCTTCTCAGCTAATTCTTTAAATGCCTGAAATTGCTTTAAGGTCGCTTCTTCACCTGATTTTATAATACCATCTATTTCATCGAAAGAAATCACTGTAAAATCTGTAATATCTGGATGCACATAATAATCTGTTAAACTTCTTTTTAACTTCTCATCATCATACATCTGAAAATTCACAATTTGCATAACGATATCTGGTGCAGATGTTATTTCTCCTTTTGTAAGTAGTTTATCTTGCACGTCGATTCCTATAATCACATCAACATCTTTTTGTCGCATAATATCAGTAGGAAAATTATTCACCACACCACCATCTGACAGTAACTTACCATCAATATCTACTGGATCTAATAATGTTGGAAAAGCGCCACTTGCCTTTACGGCTTCAGGTAAAAATCCCTCTTCTAAGATTTCTTGTTTACCTGTCTCAAGATTTGTAGCCACGCAAAAAAATGGAATGGGTAACTTTGTAAAATCATTAATAGTATGTACGTGCTCTGTCAATCTAGAAAGTTCATTAAATACATTTTGCCCTTTTGACAAAGCACTTGGCAAACCAATACTCCCTTTTTTAATGGGAAGTGTAATAGCATATTTTTCAGTATTTTCTTTTTGGTAGATTGATTTTACACGCCTAGGAAGATTGTCTTGCATCAATTCATTGAAATCATACGAGCGTAGCATCGAATCGATTTCATTGGCTTTATATCCTGAAGCGTACATAGCGCCAATAATAGCACCCATACTGGTACCACCAATATAATCAATACGTATGCCTGCTTTTTCAAGAACTTTTAAGGCACCAACATGCGCGAAGCCTTTAGCTCCACCTCCACTCATCACCAAACCTACCTTGACATCTTTTTTAACAGATAATGTATCTTGAGAAAAGCCTAAAGAAATACATAATAAGACAATTAGAAAAAGAAACCCCCTCATCTTCAAATTTTATATAAAAGTAATTATTAATTTGAATTGAAAAAATTAAAAATTTTTTGTGCTCTGTCTTTTCCAATTACTTGGATTAATTCTTCTAGCGAAGCTACTTTTACACGCTTTGCTGATTTAAAATGTTTTAGCACATTTGTAATGGTCTGTTTACCAATTCCTGGAATTAACTCTAGTTCTGATTGAATAGCACTTTTACTACGTTTATTTCTATGAAGTGAAATAGCAAAGCGATGTGCTTCATTACGCAACTGTTGAATAATTTTTAATGATTCTGATTTTTTATCTAAATATAATGGAATAGGATCTTCAGGGTAATAAATCTCTTCTAATCGCTTCGCTATACCAATAATGGCAATTTTACCACGAAGCCCTAAGAGGGCTAAACTTTTCACAGCAGAAGATAATTGGCCTTTCCCACCGTCAATAACGATGAGTTGAGGCAAAGATTGTGCTTCTTCTAATAAGCGCTTATAACGCCTGTGAACCACTTCTGTCATCGAAGCAAAATCATCTGGCCCTTCAACCGTTTTTATGTTAAAATGACGGTAGTCTTTTTTACTAGGTTTCCCATTTTTAAATACAACACATGAAGCTGTAGGGTTAGTACCTTGTATATTAGAATTATCAAAGCATTCTATATGTCGAGGTTCTACCGACAATCGTAGATCTTTCTTCATCTGTGTCATTATTCTATTGGTATGACGGTCTGGATCCACAATTTTTATTTGTTTGAATCGCTCTTGCCGATAATACTTAGCATTTCGTGTTGATAATTCTACAATACGCTTTTTATCACCCAATTTAGGTACTGTAACTTTTATTTCATCACCTACGTCAACCTTAAAGGGTACATAAATTTCTTTGGCTAGTGAATTGAATCGTTGTCTAATTTCTATAATAGCCAGCTCTAATAAATCTTTATCAGATTCATCTAACTTTTTCTTTATTTCAGTGGTGTGTGACTGAATAATTGCCCCGTTAGCGATCTTAAAAAAATTGATATATGCAAAGCTTTCATCAGAAATAATAGAAAACACATCTACATTAGTAATCGACGGATTCACCACAGTTGATTTTGCCTGATAATTCGCTAGTAAATCTATTTTCTCTTTGATCTTTTGCGCTTCTTCGAATTTAAGTTCATCGGAAAATTGATGCATTAGTGCTTTAAAACGCTGTAACGATTGCTTAAAATTACCTTTTATAATGTTGCGTATCGCTTTTACATCTTCTAAATAATCTATCTCATTTTGTAAACCTTCACAAGGACCTGCACAATTTTTAATATGATACTCTAAGCACACCTTATATTTACCTGATTTTATGTTTTTTTGAGAAAGATCATACGCACATGTTCGTAACGGATATAATTCTTTAATTAATGATAATAAGGCTTTTGCTGTACGAACCGAAGTATAGGGACCATAATATTCTGAACCATCTTTAATAAGATTACGCGTCATAAATATTTTTGGAAACGGCTCTTTTTTTATACACAACCAAGGGTAGGTTTTGTCATCTTTTAACATGACATTATAGCGAGGCTGGTATTTTTTTATCAGGCTATTTTCTAATAAAAGCGCATCAGATTCTGTTTCGACAACAATATGCTGTATAGAAGCAATTTTTTTTACGAGTACTTTGGTTTTACCATACTCGTGATTTTTGGTGAAGTACGAAGACACGCGCTTCTTTAAGTTCTTAGCCTTCCCTACATACAATATGACTTCATCTTTATCATAATACTGATAGACTCCGGGAGAATTTGGTAAGATTTTTACTTGTAATGCTAATGCGTTATTTGGCATAGAGCGAAGTTAAACATTTTAACTTCTTAAAAGAAACTTAAGCCTTTGGCTTTTCGTAATGTCGTACCACCACTGGTGGTACAATTTGATGTGCGTTCTCTTCTTCTTTTTCCTTTTTAGGAAATGCTTTTTTATTAAAGACTAATAAGATACCAACCCCAGTAGAGATAGCCATATCTGCTACATTAAAAACAGGATCAAAAAAGGTAAAACGACGATCAACAAATAGATTAAACGCATCTCCACCAAAAAAAGGTAACCATTCTGGCCATACAAAACTGATGGGAGGTATCCAGCTGGGTAGTTCAGTATTTATTAGCGGGAAGTATAACATATCTACTACTTTACCTTGAAATAAAGGTCGATACCCTCCACTTTCAGGTAAAAAAGAGGCTACAGTAGTATAGGTGCTTTCGCCAAATAATACTCCATAAAAAACAGAATCTATGATGTTACCTACAGCACCAGCAAAAATTAAAGCAGCTGCGGTTACCAATATTTTAGGAGCTCCTTTTTGTATTGCCTTATACAACCAATACCCTATACCTGTAATAGCCACTAAGCGAAATAAGGTTAAAAAAAGCTTACCATTCTCGCCTCCAAACTCCTTACCCCAAGCCATACCATTGTTTTCTAAAAAATGAATTCGAAACCAATCGAGCCCAAAAGCCTTAATTTCTTCACTTAAATGAAAATGGGTTTTGATATAGACCTTACTTATCTGATCTACTAAGAGTACAGCAATAACGATGAAAAGTGCCTTCTTCAATGAATCGGTTTTAAAAGTGCACAAAAATAAGAATATTATTGAGTTATCACAGGGCTTAACACAACTTTAGCACGTACTGTTTTTATCTTTATAAGTGGAGTGTTCTTTTTATAAGTTCCACTAATATTATTCTCGATAACTTTTAAGTTTGAATTGATAAGGTTACTTATCGTAGTGCCCTTACTATTTTCTACGCGTACTTTTCCTTTGCTTAAAGTACAGTCAACCGTACCATCATACGATGTAATGGTAAGATTGTTTAAAACTTCTTTAACCCTAACCTTTCCGTGATTGAGGTGTATTTCAAGATCACCTTTAAATTTAGACGTTTTAAAGTTTCCTTTATTGTATACGATTTTTACATCTTTGTTCTCAGGTAAGGTAATACTATAATTAGCATATGCTGGTTGTCCTGCTCTAAACTTATTTCGTTGGGCGCCATAAATTGTTTGTGTATCTTCTAAAACTTTAATAGTTACTATGTCTTTGTTTTCTACAATTTTTGGTATTGTTTCTGAATTACAATTCGAGCATTTTACAGTAATTCTACTACTTTTTTTACTAGACTTTATTACTAATTCATTTAAGGAAGCTAGTTCTATAAATATAGTCTTTGCATCAGAAGTTAACTGTTGCTCATTTTGTTGTTGCGCAATAGAAAAAGTAGTAAAAAAAACGAAAAATATTACTAAAAAAAGTCTCATTACATAAAATAAAAAAGCTTTCTAAATTTAGAAAGCTTTTTAGTTTTTATTGTCGCATTTTGGCTTCAATACTCAATGTTGCATGAGGAACTAATTTTAATCGCTCCTTTTGGATCAATTTACCTGTTACTCTACAAACACCGTATGTTTTATTCTCTATACGTAATAAAGCATTTTTAAGGTCGCGAATAAACTTCTCTTGGCGAATTGCCAGCTGTACATTCGCTTCTTTACTCATGGTTTCAGAACCCTCTTCGAAGGCTTTGAATGTAGGCGAAGTGTCATCAGTACCATTATTACTATCATTCTTATAGGTACTTTCAAGAAGCTCTAAATCTTCTTGCGCTTTCGCAATTTTCTTTTCTATGATCTCTTTAAATTCTTGTAACTCATCATCTGAGTATCTAACCTTATTTTCTGTCATAACTCACTAATTTTTTTCGATTAATAACTTGGTATTTACATCGTCAAAAGCAACTTCTATACCATTTTTCACTTCATCCTCTAATACTAACTCATTGGTTAGTGTTTCGTTCTTTATATAGTTTGCATTAACTAAGATTGCATCGTCAACAACACCATCTTTTTTAACGCTTAATTTTATTTTGTCAGTCACCTCAAAACCAGATTCTTTACGTAAATTCTGAATTCTATTTATCAATTCTCTGGCAATGCCTTCCTTACGTAATTCATCAGAAATAGTTACATCTAACGCGACCGTTAAGCCACCTTGATTCACCACCAACCAACCTTCAATATCTTGCGATGCTATTTCAACTTCATCGAGGGTTAATATAGTATTTTTACCATTAACTGCAATAGCTATTTCACCCTCTTTTTCAACAGTAGCAATGTCTTCTTGTGTGAATTTTTGCACTTCTGTCGCTACTAATTTCATGTCTTTACCAAACTTAGGACCTAAAACCTTAAAATTTGGTTTGATGTTTTTTACTAAAACGCCCGAAGCATCGTCTAACAACTCTATTTCTTTAACATTCACCTCTGCTTTTATAAGATCTTCAACCGCTTCTATATCTTCCCTATCTTGTGCATCCAAGACAGGTATCATAATACGCTGTAATGGCTGACGCACTTTTATCATTTCTTTTTTACGTAATGATAATACCATAGATGAAATTGCCTGAGCTTTTTCCATCTTACGTTCTAATGAAACGTCAACAAGTGCTTTTTCGTATATAGGAAAATCTGATAAGTGTACAGATTCTGCTTTCTCTACATTGCATGACGCTGTAAGGTCTCTATATAATTGATCCATATAAAATGGTGCAATTGGTGCACTCAATTTAGCTACCGTTAACATACAGGTATAGAGTGTTTGATATGCAGATATTTTATCTTGACCATATTCGCCTTTCCAGAAACGCCTTCTAGACAAACGTACATACCAGTTGCTTAGATATTGCATCACAAAATACTGAATTAACCTAGCCGCTTTGGTAGGTTCATAATCAGCATAAAAAGCATCAACTTTTTTGGTAAGCGTATTCAATTCTGAAAGTATCCAACGATCAATTTCTGGACGATCTTGTATGGCTATATTGGCTTCTTCGTAAGAGAAATTATCAATATTAGCATATAGCGAAAAGAATGAATACGTATTATGCAGTGTACCAAAAAACTTTCTTCGTACCTCAGCTACACCTTCAATATCAAACTTCAAGTTATCCCAAGGATTTGCATTGGCGATCATGTACCATCTCGTTGCATCGGCCCCATATTCATCCATAGTTTTAAATGGATCTACAGCATTGCCGAGGCGTTTCGACATTTTTTTACCTTCTTTGTCTAATACAAGCCCATTTGAAACTACATTTTTATAGGCAATCGAATCAAATACTAATGTACCAATCGCGTGCAAGGTATAGAACCATCCTCTCGTTTGATCAACTCCTTCAGCTATAAAATCAGCAGGAAATGCCTTGCCTTTTTTTGCAATTAAATCGTTTTGTTTAGAAGAAACTCCATCAATCATTTCTTTATTCTCAAACGGATAATGCCATTGTGCATACGGCATAGACCCAGAATCAAACCAAACATCTATAAGGTCTGATTCGCGCTTCATAGGTTTTCCTGACGGAGATACTAATACAATTTCGTCAACTATATTCTTATGAAGATCAATACTATCATAATTCTCTTCAGACATGTTACCTACTTCAAAACTTGCAAAAATATCCTTATTCATCACTCCTGCATCTACAGCTTTTTTCATTTCAGCTTTCAACTCAGCTACAGAACCAATCAGTACTTCTTCGGTGCCATCTTCAGTTCGCCAAATAGGTAATGGAATTCCCCAATAACGTGAACGCGATAAATTCCAATCGTTTGCGTTTTGCAGCCAATTACCAAAACGTCCTTCACCGGTAGCTTTAGGTTTCCAATTAATCGTTTGGTTTAATTCATACATTCTATCTTTAATCTCGGTAACTTTTATAAACCAAGAATCTAAAGGATAATATAGTATGGGTTTATCTGTACGCCAACAATTAGGGTAACTATGCTTATATTTCTCAACCTTGAATGCTTTATTTTCTTCTTTTAGTCGTATGGCAATCTCTACATCTACCGAACGCTCGGGAGCTTCGCCATCACTATAATATTCATTTTTTACATATTTCCCTGCTAGTTCATTCATTTCTGGTCTAAAGCGTCCTTGTAAATCGACTAAAGGTACTGTATTACCATTATTATCTAACACTAACATAGGTGGCACTTCAGGCACAGCCTCCTTAGCAACTTTTGCATCATCTGCACCAAAAGTAGGAGCTGTATGCACAATACCCGTACCATCTTCGGTAGTCACAAAATCTCCCGAAATTACCCGAAAAGCATTTTCTGCATTTTCATAAGGTAACGTATAGGGTAATAGTTGTTCATAACGTATGCCAACAAGATCAGCACCTTTGAACTCTTTTACAACATAAAATGGAATTTTTTTATCACCTTCTTTATAGTTTAATAATTTAGGTTTTTCTTCTACTTCATTGTACTTGCCTATAAATTGTTTTGCCACTAGATTTTTTGCGAGTACTACATTCATAGGTTGGAATGTATATTGATTATATGTTTCCACCAGTACATAATCAATTTTTGAGCCTACAGTTAATGCTGTATTACTCGGAAGTGTCCAAGGGGTCGTAGTCCAAGCTAAAAAATAAACATCGCCTTCATCTTGTAAAAAATTAGGTAACGTTTCTGATATCGTTTTAAACTGAGCAACCACCGTTGTATCGGTTACATCTTGATAGGTACCTGGCTGATTTAACTCATGTGAACTTAGCCCTGTACCTGCTTTTGGTGAATAAGGCTGAATCGTATATCCTTTATATAGTAATCCTTTATCATATATCTGCTTTAATAACCACCAAACAGATTCGATATATTTTGATTTATAGGTGATATAAGGGTTTTCCATATCTACCCAATACCCCATTTTTTTTGTTAGGTCTAGCCATACATCTGTATAACGCATTACAGCCTTTCTACAAGCTGCATTATATTCTTCAACAGATATTTTTTTGCCGATATCTTCCTTTGTAATGCCAAGCTCTTTTTCAACACCCAATTCAATCGGCAGGCCATGCGTATCCCATCCTGCTTTACGTTTTACTTGATATCCTTTTAATGTTTTATAACGGCAAAAAATATCTTTAATAGAACGTGCCATTACATGGTGAATACCAGGTAATCCATTTGCTGAAGGTGGTCCCTCAAAAAACACATACGGCTTATTTTCATCGCGTGTAGTAATACTTTTTTGAAAAATATCATTCGTTTCCCAAAAATCTAGTGTTTCTTCAGCTACTTTGGCAAGGTTTAATCCCTTGTATTCTCTAAACTTAGCGCTCATTTCTATTAAAAATACTTTTGAAGCGCGAAATTACATATTTTTCTACTATTTAAATAGTATATAAAACTAAAAAGCACTCAAAAAGAGTGCTTTGAAAAGTGTTTATATATTAGAGTTTTACTCTTTTTTAATAACCACAAATTCCGTTCGTTTATTAACTCTATGCTGTGCATCTGTACACTTAACTCCATTTGAACATTCATTCAATAGGCGTGTTTCTCCGTAACCTTTTCCAGTAATTCGTTCAGATTCGATGCCTTGTTCAATTAAAAACTGTATTACTTTGACTGCTCTGCGCTGAGAAAGTGATAAATTCAAACCGTCTGGACCCCTAGCATCTGTATGCGCACCAAATGCAATGTACATACTAGGGTATTTTTTCATAATACGTACTACTTTCCCTAAAGGATTCTTTGAAACTTCTTTTATTTCGGCCTTGTTCAATTCGAAATCGATATTGGCAATATTGAGCATTTCTACACCATCTCTAATAATAAATTCTTTTTCTTCAATTAGAATTTCTTTATCATGCTTAAACCCATTAGCATTCGTAGTTTCTATAGCAGTTGACGTATCAAAAAATCCATTTTTAGAGACCTCTATGGTATATTTTAGTGCGCAATCTAAACCGAAATTAAATTCACCATCGCCAAGTGTGGTAATGGCTCGAATTCTATTACCATTGGTGTCTTTTAGTGTTACCAAGGCATTGAAAACAGGCTCTAAAGTAACTTTATCTCTTACAATACCAGAAATTGATTGATCACAAATAGGTACCGTTGTAGTTTGCACAAAGGTATAAATATCATCATCTCCCTCTCCACCTTCACGGTTAGAAGAAAAATAGCCTTGTAAATTTTCGCTATTAATTATAAATGAGATATCATCTCCCTTACTGTTAATTGGTGCCCCAAGATTAATAGGTTCTGGCAATGAGCCATCAAGTTTGGTTACATAAATGTCAAAACCTCCTAGACCGCCTTCACGATTAGATGAAAAATAAATAAGATCACCATCAATAAACGGTGTGTATTCTTTATAAGGTGAGTTGATTGTTGGACCCAGATTTACTGGAGCTCCATAATAGCCTTGTTTTATATCAACGTAGAAAATATCTTTGTCTCCCAAAGTGCCTTCCATATCTGAGACAAAATAAATACGTTTTCCATCGTCACTTATAAATGGATGACCCGCATCGTGACCATCACTATTAAATGGTAAATTTTCTATATTCTCCCATTCTCCATTTTTTCCGACGGACCCCTTGAAAAGTTTTACACTTTTTGATTTTATCTTTCTATTTACCTTATCATTTGACGTAAAATACACATCTTTTAAATCTGAAGAAAAACTCACAAAAGCATCGTGGTATTTCGAATTGACTTCATCTGAAAAAGGCTTTACATTTTCTACATCTCCATTCTCCTTTAGATCCCCAATATATAGATCTAAGTACGGTTGATTGTTACCTCTCCATACCTTTTTAACAATACCTGAACGTGGTCTTGTCGATGAAAACACTAATTTATTGCCCATAAAAGTGGCACCAAAGTCTGAATACTTTGTATTTGCATCAATACTTTTAATACTATATTCTGCAGCCATAATCGAATCTGCTCGCTCTATCTGAGCAACCAAATTAACTGTGATAAAAAATAATATAAGTACTAAGAAATTTTTCATCTATACAATTTAATTAAGGGTAAATCAAATGTTATACCAAATATAGTGAGTTCATGACGAATCATGAAAAAAGCCTTCATTAGATAAAGGCTTTTTATTCTGTTTTTATAAACAATCTCACTTTTTAATAATAACGAACTCTGTTCTTCTGTTGACAGCTCTTTCTTCATCAGTACAATCTGTATCGTTCTTACAATGGTTTATTAAATTAGCTTCTCCATAGCCTTTCCCAGTAATTCTCGAACGAGAAATACCTCTAGCCACTAAATAATCAACCGTTCTTTTTGCTCTTCTATCAGACATCCATTGGTTGTATTTTTCTGTTCCTTTGGCATCAGTGTAGGCTCGTACATCAACTTTTATATTTGAATGTTCTTTTAATAAAGCTACAGTCTTTTTAAGAGTAGCTTTAGCTTTTTTGTTTAAATACGAAGACTCATAATCAAATAAAATAGGTGCTATAGTAAGTCTTGCATCACCAACACTAATTGTATTCTGCCTCGCATTTTTAGATTTAACAGGCTTTACAATTGATTCACTAGTTGTTTTCTTAACTTTTTCTTCAACAACATCTTCTACTGTATTATCCTCATCATCTTTTTTGGTTGTATTCGTTATTGGTTCAATATCATCGACTGATATCTCATTAATTTTAGAGTCTTCTGCTACTATTTTGTCAGATGTTTCAATCGCTTTTGAAGCTGTTATAAAGTCTATACTTCCTTTATCTAAAAAAATATTTGTTTTAAGCCTAGCAGCCATTTCACTGGTTGTAGTAAAATTTCTTGACTCTGGTGTATATGTTTCTTTACTAGCTTTTAAGTGATATTTTGTATTACAATCAACCTTAAAAGTGAAGATTCCGTCTTCTAACACTATTTGTGTCTCAACGGAATTCCCTTTTTCATCCATCAAAGTAATGACCGTATTCGGGATAAAGTTATTTGTTATTCTATCTTTAACGACACCTTGAATATTTTGATAACATCTATCTTTAATAGTATCTACAAAAGCTACATCTTGAGCATTACTTATAAGGATACTTAAAAAGGAGAATATAGCGACAAAAGTTCTCATAATTACTTGTATTACTATACTGTAACGTAAAACAAGTCAATTGTATTGTATAAAAAATACCCTCAAAAAAAGGGTATTATAGATTATCAATCAATATTATTTACATTCTTATAATCACAAACTCTGTTCTACGGTTTTTAGCATGCTGAGCGTCTGTACATTCTACTCCGTCTGTACATTCATTTAATAACTGCGTTTCGCCATAACCTTTCCCCGTAATTCTTCGAGGGTCTATACCTTGATCTATAATAAAATCAACCGTTGAGCTTGCTCTTCTTCCAGACAACCACATATTATAACTAGGGATACCTCTTGAATCGGTATGAGAACCAGACTCGATGATCATCTTAGGATACTGATTCATCAACTCAACTACTTTCATTAATTCAGCTTTTGCCTTTTTATTTAAGTAAGATGAGTTTAAATCAAAATATATAGGTTCTATATTTACAATATAAGTACTAGCACGTGCTCTTACAATTTCTTCTGGTAAAACATCTGGTAAACCTTCTGGTTTCACATCTTCAACCTGATCGGCAGGTACGCGATTACCATTTTCATCTATCACAAAATTGATATCTCCTTTACCTAAAAGAATTCTTGGGTTTAATTCTTTATCTGCTTCTTCAGAAGTAGTAAAATTTTTTGCCTGAGGCGTATAACCCTCTTTTTTTCCTTCTAATTGATACTCTGTTTGACAATCAACATCTAAACTAAAAGTACCTTTATTATCTGCAACAGCCGTTTGTAATACATTGCCTTCTTTATCTCTAAGTGTAATCTCAGCTCCAGATAATGGATCTCCTGTATCTTTATCTAACACTTCACCAGCGATAGATTGTTTACATTTAAATTCTACGGGTTCTTCTTCTACTAATGAATATAAATCGTCGTCTCCTTTACCTCCAGGTCTATCAGAAGAAAAATAACCGTTACGTGATTCTTTATTAATCACAAAAGCAAAATCATTATTTTCTGTATTAATCGGAGCGTTTAGTAGTACAGGGTCTGGTGTAAATCCTGTTAATTTACTAGCATATATATCGATTCCTCCTTTACCTCCTGATCTATCAGAAGAAAAATACAATACTTCTCCATCTACATGTGGAAACCAATCTTTGGCGCTAGAATTTACTTTTGGCCCCATGTTTACAGGATTACCAAAACCACTATCATTTACTTCAACTTTCCAAATATCAGTTTCGCCTAATGTCCCTGGCATATCTGAAGCGAAATATAACGTTTTTTCGTCATCACTTAATGCAGGATGACCTACAGAGTACTCAACGTTATTAAAAGGCATTGGTATAATGTTGATCCATTCGCCTTCATTATTTACCGATGCTTTAAACATCGCTAAATTCGTCCAGCCTGTATTATCTACTCCTAATTGTTTGTTATAATAATTGTCTCTGGTAAAATATACCGTTTTACCGTCTTTAGAAAAGATAGCATTTCCTTCATGATATCGTGTATTTACTTCTCCTTCTAGTTTCTTTTTATTTGTAATCTCTCCTCCTTCTCCAATATCTCCAACATACAAATCTAGAAATCGCTGCCCATTAGGTTCCCATACATCTCTAATAATTCTAAAGCCTCTTTTCGGTGATGTGAACACTAATTTATCAGCTCCCAGATACGAAGGTCCGAAATCAGAATTTTCTGTATTAACATTTTCTAAATTCTTCACTGTGTATTTTCCACCACCTTCTCTTTGGGCATGTGTGAAAGTTATTAAGCTTACTAAAAATATGAATGCAATAAATTTCTTCATCATTTAATATTTATCTTACTATTTTTTAGAAAAATCTAGGTGATTTTAAGTTCTTCTTCGAAAAATCTATATCCCATAATAAAAACGCCTCATACGTACCATTATTGAAATTACCCAAATTCGTCGTCGTATAATCATACGCAAAACCTATTCGCAAACTCGGTGTAAATCCAAAATTAGCCAACAAACTCACAGAATCATCCAACCTATAGTTCGCACCAACCTCAAACCTGTCATTAAACAAAAAGTTCGCCGATACATCAACCGATAATGGCGCTCCCTGAACGCCCTTCAACATAACACTTGGCTTAAACTTTAACGTCTGTGATAAATCAAAAACATAACCACTCGTTAAAAAATAATGCGTCTCCTCTGAAGCTCTGGTAATCGCATTACCCTCCTTCTCAAAATGAACCGTCTCTAAAAAATTAGGTGCAGACAACCCTACATAAAACTTCTCATTGTAATAAAAAATACCAGCACCAAAATTTGGAAAACTCCTATTGATGTTCTCTGCGAACAAATCATCAACATCATTCTGCGGCAACTCAACACCTACTAAATTCGCATTGAATAAACTAATACCTCCCTTTAATCCAAAAGCTAACCTACCTTCTTCTGAAGTAGAAATCGTATACGAGATATCTGCATAAATATTCTGTTCCTTTACCGGACCCAACTCATCAGCTATAAAACTGAAACCTGCCCCTAAATTCTTACCTACCGGTGCATGGATAGCTGCCGTAGCTGTCTTGGGAGCGCCATCAATACCAACCCACTGGGTTCTACCCAATAAACCAATACTTAATGTACCTCTACTACCTGCATACGCCGGATTTACAATGTTCATATTGTACATATACTGCGTATATTGAGGATCCTGCTGAGCACTAACCTCTAAACCCGTTAAACCTAACAATAAACCCAACAGTAGTACCGAAACTATCTTATGTCTGTTCTTTATAATATGCATCTCAAAATGAGTGTTTAATAATTCTTAAAATCCCTAATAATTTACATAAACCCAACCTGCTAACGGCGATTGTCTGTCTTGATTAAATTCAATTACATAATAGTATGTACCAACAGGTACTTTCTGTCCTTTAGAAATAGTTCTAGAACCTGTTGAGAATCCATCCCACCATAGTGGTTGTGCTCTACCATCATTACTATATTCATAAACGACATTACCCCAACGATCGTATATCTCCATTGTAAAGTTTGGATATTGATCTAAGGCTGGTATTACAAATGTATCATTGTTATTATCACCATTTGGAGAGAATCCGCTAGGAACTCGATCACAAGGTATTACATCAACATAATTCGGATTACCATCTTCATCACAATCATCTGTAATAGGATCACCACTCATATCTCCATCTTCATCTACTGTGTTGATTCCGTCATTATCATCATCAATGTCACGATAATTTACTTCATCAGTACCATCGAAATTTGGTAATTCTGTTGCTGGGCTATTCGTTACAGTAGCTCCGTTAGGATCGCCATAACCTGTTAAGTCACCATCATATGCATCGTCTAAACCATCTTCGTCATCATCATTACCTGATGCAATAGTATCTGGTTCAATTTCTGCATTAAAATTATGGCCTTCAATACTATCAGGCACTTTATCACCATCTGCATCTTCATCTAAATAATCTGGATCGCCATCACCATTATCTAAATTTTCATCAGTATTTACAGGTTGAATACCATTTGTAGATTCGAAATTAGGTAACTCATTGGTTCCATCTGTATCGTTATCATACACATCATCTAAACCGTCATTATCACTATCAACACCACTAGGTGCTTGATAACCAGTAGTTGTTTGTCCTTCTACATTATCTGGAATACCATCATTATCACTGTCTAAATCTAAATGATTGTCATTACCATCTAAATCATCATCATTAGAGGTCTCTACAACTGTGAGAATACCATCATTATCATCGTCAATATCTAAATAATTATCTATTCCATCTCCATCGGTATCTCCTTCTCCTATTTCTTCTTGCGTTGGAACACCATCGTTATCATCATCATTATCTAAATAGTCTGGTGTGCCATCATTATCAGCATCATCAGGATTAACTGGTCGTCCATCTACATCAGGGTTTGGTCCTTCACCTGCTGTTGGTATCGTATCACCATCATCGTCGTTATCTAAATAATTAGGAATACCATCTTCATCTGTATCATCATTTGTAACGTCACCATCCATCGTTACTGCATCTTCAAATCGTGTACCTACCGTATCACCATCATCATCGCGATCTCTATAATTTACTTCACCATTATTATCTGTATCTGGTAAATCATTGGCTGGGTTTGTACTTACAATCGAACCATTAGGGTCAGCATAGCCAACAGTATCATCATACGAATCATCTAAACCATCACCATCAGCGTCACCCGAAGGGCCTACATCTGGCAAACCATTCAAAGGATCTACATCATGAGCTTCTGTACTATCTGGCACAGAATCTCCGTCTGAATCTAAATCTCTATAATCTGGATTTGGGTCACTAAATGGTGTACCTACATCTGAATTCACATCATTCGCTTGAATACCATTTGTTCCTTCATAAGCAGTATCTAAACCTAAGGCATTTACTGTTCCTGAAGGATTAATATACCCTGCAGTAGTTTGCCCTTCTACATTATCTGCAATACCATCACCATCTGTATCTAAATCAAGATAGTTATTGATGCCATCACCATCTAAGTCTAAGTTTCCTGTATTTTCAAGGCTTGTTAAAATGCCGTCACCATCATCATCTATATCTAAGTAGTTATCAACACCATCTCCTTCAGTGTCAATCGCATCATCTGGATTACCATCATTATTTGGGTCAGAAAATTCGTTTTCAGTATCTATTCCATCATTATCATCATCTGTATCTAAAAAGTCAGGATTATCAGCGCCATCTGTATTCTGTATTATATAATTAACAGTTCCATCATTTTCTGGATCAACTGCACTAGGAATACCATTTGAGCCAACTGCGCCATCTATCATACCATTCATGTCAGAATCAATCAAATCTGCCGTCTGGCCAGATTCGAACATATCATAAACACCATCACCATCGGCGTCTATGTCTTGACTATTAGGTTGACCATCATTATCTAAATCTCCTGTACCTTCCTCAGTATCTAGAATACCGTCATTGTCATCATCGAGATCATTAATATCTGCTACACCATCACCATCGAAATCTTCAAGAACATTTAATATTGCTACTCTCGAAGTGACATTACCATTACACGCATAACCAGGCGCTGAAATTACTACATAGTACTGATTCTCATGTAAATCTAAAGTATTAGCATTTATTGTAAGTGTGGCAGTATTTGTTCCTGTATAAATACCTCCATCGGCATCTAATCTCCTAAATGAAACTCCTTCATCGTTACTTTCAAACCATGTATATGTAGGATTTATTCCGTCTTCAAGAATCAATTCAAAATTAGCAGTAGCATTTAGTATTACTGTCTCATCTTGAGGAGTAGAAGTGTCTATTGTGACTTGTTCACCAAACTCTCTATAATCGAAAATACCATTTCCATCATTATCAGCAGGTTCACTATATCCTCCTTGATTTTGAACTACACCATTAGCATCTGTAACCAATCCTGCTCCTGGAACTCCAACACCTAAGAAATCGTTACCATCAGCTCCATCATCAAAACCTGCTTCAGTCACATCATTACAACCATCATTGTCTGCATTTGATTCATTGGAATCAGCTATCCCATCACTATCTGAATCTAAAGTAGCTTGAGAAACAGTAGCTGTATTTGAATCATCTGTTTCTATATTATTATATAATCCATTTGCTCCTACAGTCCCTGCGTTAGCGCCATCTATAACGCCATCATTATTAGAATCTGCTACTAGATTGGTCGGATTTAATTGACCTGATTCAACTAGATCATAAATACCGTCGTTATCTGAATCTAAATCGAACACATTGGGCACTCCATCTCCATCAACATCAGGATCAACACCTCCTGCTAATTCATCAGCATCAGGGATACCATCATTGTCATCATCTAAATCTATCACATCAGGAATTCCATCTCCATCATTATCACCTTGAATCACAACCTGTACCGCTGGATCAGTTTCCGCTGGAGTTGTATTACATACGTAATTACTTACTTCAACTCTCAATATATAATACCCTGCTAAACTTGGTTGTGCATTTAGAATTGTTAATTCGTTGGAATTTTGACCTGAATAATTTGCATCACCGTCAGCAATATCCGTAAAAGGCACTGTTACACCATTATCTGGACTAAATCGCCATCTAAATATATCTCCATTTGCTGTAGCATCCTCAATAGTAACACTATTTCCTATTAACACTGCTGGAGGTGGTGTTGGTTGCGTTATAATGGAAGCCGCTTGGTTATATTCTTGGAAATCAAAATTTCCACCGTTAACATTCGCTGGTGTTGTATAGCCTTGATTTGGTGGTGGCGGTGTACTAACTACCACACCCGTTGTAGGATCTACTGTTGCAGGTGAAGCTCCTAATATACCGTCAGGAGTAGGATCTGTATCTGCAAATCCTGCTTCTAAAACATCATTACACCCATCGGTATCTGAATCTAATTCTAAGAAGTCAAATATACCATCTGGTGTTGGCACACCTCCTACGGTACTTGAATCTAACGGTGTTAACGTTGGATTTAAAATATTACTATCTGGAAATGTTTCAAATCCATCAAATAAACCATTACTACCCACACTTATTGGCGTAGCGGCATCTATAATACCATCTCCATTACCATCGGACAAAATATTACCAGCCTCTACTATATCGAAAATACCGTCATTATCACTATCTAAATCTCGTGAATTTATTACACCATCATTATCGGTATCAGCACCTGTCTCTAATTCGTCTGGAATCCCATCATTATCGGAGTCTAAATCGAACACATCTATTACTCCGTCATTATCTGTATCTGGGCTTACCAACACAATAAGATCATCTTGACCATCATTATTAAGATCTGTAAAAGTATCTATGATACCATCATTATTGGTGTCAATCCCACCTGCTTCAACAATATCAAAAATACCATCATTATCACTGTCTAAATCTAAATGATTCGGAATACCATCTCCATCATTATCATACACGTCTGGAACTCCATTATTATCTGCATCTGTATAATCTGTCGTACTACCATCTCCTGCACCACCATCATCAGTAGTATCTTGCCAATTCGGAATTCCATCACCATCTGCATCTCCATTAGGAGCATTACCACCAGACTCATCAACATCTGCAATACCATCATTATCATCATCTAAATCTATATAATCTGTTACTCCATCTCCATCAAAATCTAAAATATCTCTATAATCTACCTCTCCATCTGAATCTTCATCACCTAAATTACTTGCATTTGGAGGATTAATCCCATTATTAACATTATTAGGAGCTCCTGTATTTCCTGTACCATCTACAATATCCCAAGCATCATCTATTCCATCATTATCTGCATCAGTCAATAAAGGAAAGTTTGTAACACTTCCGTTTTCAATGGCATCTAAAATAAGATCATTATCACTATCTAAATCTAAATAATCTACATCTGCATCTGTATCACTGTTTTCAGGCGTTAAACCTCCTGTATAATTCGTATCAACGCCATTTGAATCAACAGTTCCACTAGGAGCCACATACGTAGCAGTAGGCTGTGCCTCAATATTATCTGGAATTCCATCACCATCTGAATCTAAGTCTAATCTGTCAGGTAAATTATCTCCGTCAGCAAAACTATTTTCTAATTCAATACTATCAAGTATTCCATCATTATCACTATCTAAATCAAAAACATCTAATACGCCATCACCATCAGTATCTGGACTTACCAAAACAATAAGATCATCTTGACCATCATTATTAAGATCTGTAAAAGTATCTATGATACCATCATTATTGGTGTCAATCCCACCTGCTTCAACAATATCAAAAATACCATCATTATCACTGTCTAAATCTAAATGATTCGGAATACCATCTCCATCATTATCATACACGTCTGGAACTCCATTATTATCTGCATCTGTATAATCTGTCGTACTACCATCTCCTGCACCACCATCATCAGTAGTATCTTGCCAATTCGGAATTCCATCACCATCTGCATCTCCATTAGGAGCATTACCACCAGACTCATCAACATCTGCAATACCATCATTATCATCATCTAAATCTATATAATCTGTTACTCCATCTCCATCAAAATCTAAAATATCTCTATAATCTACCTCTCCATCTGAATCTTCATCACCTAAATTACTTGCATTTGGAGGATTAATCCCATTATTAACATTATTAGGAGCTCCTGTATTTCCTGTACCATCTACAATATCCCAAGCATCATCTATTCCATCATTATCTGCATCAGTCAATAAAGGAAAGTTTGTAGCACTTCCGTTTTCAATGGCATCTAAAATAAGATCATTATCACTATCTAAATCTAAATAATCTACATCTGCATCTGTATCACTGTTTTCAGGCGTTAAACCTCCTGTATAATTCGTATCAACGCCATTTGAATCAACAGTTCCACTAGGAGCCACATACGTAGCAGTAGGCTGTGCCTCAATATTATCTGGAATTCCATCACCATCTGAATCTAAGTCTAATCTGTCAGGTAAATTATCTCCGTCAGCAAAACTATTTTCTAATTCAATACTATCAAGTATTCCATCATTATCACTATCTAAATCAAAAACATCTAATACGCCATCACCATCAGTATCTGGACTTACCAAAACAATAAGATCATCCTGACCATCACCATTAGTATCGTTAAACCCATCTATCATCCCGTCATTATCGGTGTCAATTCCACCTGCTTCAACAATATCAAAAATACCATCGCCATCACTATCTAAATCTGTACTATTACCATTGCCATCACCATCTACATCATCTAAACCTTCAACAGCATCTAAAATACCATCGTTATCACTATCTAGATCTAGCTCATTTGGAATATCATCTGCATCGTCATTACACACTTGAAAAACCTCTATATCATCAATTGTAAAATCATTACCATTTTGGCCACATGCACAATTGTTTATTAACACAAAGTTTACCGAAGTATTTGTTCCTGGGTTAACAGTTAAGGTTTGTTGCACCCAATTTCCTGTATAAGGAATTGATCCAGTATTATCGGTTCCAATAACTACTGCTCCAGTTGTTTCTATATTTACTCTTAAATCTGGTAAATCTACATCGGTAGGGGCACTTGCAATATTTTTTACCCAAAAAGTAATTGTAATATCTAAATTTGGTTGCAAACCTGTTATTTCTCTACGATATACAATATTATTACCAGTATTTGGAGCATTAACTAATAACATATATCCGTTTGTATCTCCTGTATGATCTGTATTTGTACCTAATGGACCCCAAAAACTAGTGTTGAAAGCAGGGTCAGTAACAACGGCATATGAATTATCATCCACTACACCCGACGAAAAAGGAATATTAGAAAAATTTGGTGCCGTAAGAGCAATTTGATCACTAGGGTTCGTTGCTTGCCCAAAAGTTTCAACCAAAAAACTATTCGCACATTCTTCATCAACATCTAGTAATCCATCATCATCATCATCAGGGTCATTAGCATTAGAAATATTATCACCATCAGCATCACAAGCAGTACTAAATAAAGCCGAATCAAAATAACCAAGTGTTGTTGCTTGAAAAGAACCACCTGGAACACCATTTGAATTTACTGGATCTTTTAGCCTACCTGATGCAAAAATAGCATTTGCAGGAAAAGCTGCTGAACCCTCAACTGCATCAAAACATCCGTCATTATCACTATCTACATCTATGAAGTTAAAAACCAAATCACCATCTGTATCTAATATTGATTGACTAACTTCTATTATAGAAACACCATCAATAAAAATTTCATCACCCGATAAACCTCCAGGATCATTAAAGTTAGTATTTGCCCATAACCTAACAGTACCCGTAATTGCTGCTGTTCTGGTTAATGTAAATTTTTGCCAAGTACTTGTTGGAAAAACAGGAGAGTTGTCAAAGAAATTAGACGTGTAAACAGCTTGATTGTTTCCTTGAGCTCCTTTTTTAGCCCAAAAACTTATACTGTAAACACTTCCTGAAGTAACATTAAAATTATAAAATCTACCACTATCAGATCCATTTGAAGCCGCAGTGAACCGTAAAGAATTAGTTCCTACCACAGCATCTAAAGATGTATTAGCATCAGCTCCATTAGCTACCCAACCACCTACTGAATTTATCTCAGTAATTAAACTTGCCGCATTATCTTGACTATAGAGTTCTACTTCTAAATTATCGGCCCATCCATTAGAATTAATATCTGTAAACCCATCTACTAAACCATCATTGTTAGCATCTGTAAACCCTGCCTCTACAGCATCTGCAATACCATCATTATCACTGTCTAAATCTAGTCTGTTTATAATACCATCACCATCCGAATCCCCAACACCTTCTAAGAAGTCAATAATTCCATCATTATCATCGTCTAAATCTTCAACATCTTGTACGCCATCTGAATCTGTATCTTGCGCATAAATTACTGAATTAGAAAAAGATAAAAAAGTTAGAAGAAATAAAGTTAAAAATATTTTCTGGCTGATATAAAGATATAGTTTGGTTGAAACTAAGTAACTTTTTCTCATAATGTGTTTACTTAATATATTATAAATTCAATGAGTGACGCTATTACCTCCCCTTTTTCTACACTTACTTACGTAAGTAAAAGTAGTATTCACAAATATATAAAAAATTGTTAACGTCAATCTTTAATTACATTTTATTTTTAAAATAGGTTTTAACAGATTTTACCGACTATCACTCGATAATTTTAAATTCTGTTCTACGGTTTTGTTGATGCTGCTCGGGGGTACATTTTACAAAACTCGAACAATGATTTACTAATTGCATTTCACCATAACCTTTACTTGTAATCCTGTTACTATTAATTCCTTTTGAAACTAAATATTCTTTTACTGATAGAGCTCTTCTCTCAGATAACTCTTGGTTGTATGCTTCTGTATTGTTAGCATCTGTATGTGAACCTGCTTCAATCTTCATTTCTGGGTTTTCAGTTAAAATTTTAACAATTCTATCTAATTCATACGCAGCATCTTTACGAATATTCGTCTTATCGTAATTAAAATAGATTGGGTTTGTGTTAATAAACTTACCGTTTTCATTTTCACTAATAGCTTGTGTTGGATATGGATTACCTTCAACAACCACAAATTCAATTCTTCTGTTTGCCTGATGTTGCGCATCTGAACACTTAACAAAACTTTTACATTTATTAACAAGTACAGATTCACCAAACCCTTTACCAAAAACTCTATCTTTCTTGATTCCTCTAGAAACAAAATAATTCACCACAGATTTTGCTCGCTTATCTGATAACAACTGATTATGCTTTTCTGTATTCTTAGCATCAGTATGCACTTGCACTTCAATCTTAATATCGGGGTTTAAATTCAACACATTTGTAACCTCAGCTAAGTCTTCTAACTCACGGGGCGATAAACTCCAACTATCATACTCGTAATAGATTGGATCTATTTTTACGAACCTTTTCTCTATTTTTCTTACGACACTTCCATCAAACTGTTCATATTTTGTATTGTCAACTTTTATTGGCTTTACATATTCTTTAACAGGAGTTTCGTTTGCAATTTCTTCATCCTGTTGTGGCTTATTAACATCAGCATCTTCATTTGTTTCTACAACATTCTCTGAAACGGTATCTCCGATATTTGATGGATCCTTTTGATCAACAATCACATCATCAGGCTTTTTAGTAACTTGTACAAAACGACTGTCGTCATTTACAATTACAAATTCTGTTCGCCTATTTAATTGATGTTCTTCTCTTGTACATTTTACGAAACTAGAACAGTTATTTGTTAGCTGCATTTCTCCATAACCCTTTGCCGTAATTCTACTTCTATCAATGCCTCCAGCGACAATATAATCTACCGTAGCTTTTGCTCTTCTTTGCGATAATGTTTGATTGTAGGCTTCGGTAGCTCTAGAATCTGTATGCGAACCAGCCTCAATAAGCATTGATGGATGTTCTTTCATTACCGCAATCACTTTATCAAGTTCTTTCGCAGCATCAGGTCGAATATTTGACTTGTCAAAATCAAAATAAATCGTATTAATATTGATCATGATTTTGTCATTTTCAACACGCAATTCAGGATCCATTTTAATACCCACTTCTAGCGGAGGAACATCGGTATCATTATCTGTCTTAACATCGATTACCTCCTTTAAATACCCTGGTGCCTTAATTTCTAATGTATATTCTGTATTACTTTTAGCATCAAATGAAAATGCACCCTTCGAAGCTGGCAAAACTTTAGCTTTTATCTTAACTGTCTTTTTATCTTCCTTCTTAAGTTCATCTATACGAACAATATCTTTTTCATCATTATAGAGCGTTGGGTTATTATCATCTACATACACATAACCTGCTGGTAAGATATCTTTTACATCTATTCCTTTGGCGGTACGTTTTCCTAGATTACTCACTTCAACCGTAAATTCTACAGTATCACCCAAATCAGGATTTTCATTATCTACGGTAATACTTACTTGTACATCAGCGTTTCTAGTGTCTTCCACCGTAGTTTTTAAAGAACCATCACTATCTTCATTGGTAGTAGGTTTCCAATCATCAGTAAGTTCGGTAGGTATAATTTGCTTCGCTAATTCATTACCTTCTTTGTCGAATAATGTAATCTCAGCACCTGGAATGATTGCATCTAAATCTATATCTTTTACAATACCAGAAATGGCTTGCGCTCCATCAATTCGAATTGGAGGATCTGCCACAAAACTGTAAATATCATCGTCTCCTTTACCTCCTTCTCGATTTGATGAAAAATAACCTTTATCATTCTCATCATCAATAATGTATGCAAAATCGTCTTTTTCGCTATTAATAGGTGTTTCTAAATTAATTGCGTCAGAAACCGTTCTATCAAAAATTCTACATGCAAAAACATCTAATTCGCCGTATCCTTTATGACCATCTGAAGAAAAATAGAGAAAATTTTCATCACTTATAAATGGAAACATCTCTCTTTCTACTGTATTGATCTTCGTTCCCATATTTTTAGGATAACTAAACGTTCCATCCTCATTAATATCAACGACAAAAATATCAGTCTTACCTATAGAACCTGGTCGATCAGAAATAAAGTAAAGTTTTTTATCATCTACGCTTAACGTTGGATGCCCTGTAGAATATTGATCATTATTAAAAGGAAGTTTCACAACATTTTTCCATTCACCACTTTTCGTGACATCTGCCTTATACAATTGAATATTCACAACTCCCGTAGAGTCTTTTACCGCTTTACCTTTTTCAGAATAATTATTTGCATCAAAATAAACTGTTTTAAGGTCTTTTGTAAAGGCTACAACGCCTTCATGAAATTTATTATTAACCTCACCTAAAATTCTTTTTTTATTTTCTAATTCTCCCTCTTCTAAATTTATTTTTGCAGAATATAGGTCTAAAAACTGTTGGTTATTCCCTTCCCATGTCGTCTTGGCTATCAAAGCACCTTCTCTTGGTGAAGCAAAAACAACTCTATCTTTACCATAAAAAGTAGTTCCAAAATCAGAATATTTGGTATTTATTTCTACATTTTTAATAGTATATTTTCCAGGATCAGAAATTTGTGAAAATACTATTGCGGTAACTAATAATAGTGCTGCTGTGAATATCTTTTTCATGTGATGCATTATAAAAACTCTGTTACTTTAACTTCTATTTTTTAGAAAAATCTAGGTGATTTTAAGTTCTTCTTCGAAAAATCTATATCCCATAATAAAAACGCCTCATACGTACCATTATTGAAATTACCCAAATTCGTCGTCGTATAATCATACGCAAAACCTATTCGCAAACTCGGTGTAAATCCAAAATTAGCCAACAAACTCACAGAATCATCCAACCTATAGTTCGCACCAACCTCAAACCTGTCATTAAACAAAAAGTTCGCCGATACATCAACCGATAATGGTGCTCCCTGAACGCCCTTCAACATAACACTTGGCTTAAACTTTAACGTCTGTGATAAATCAAAAACATAACCACTCGTTAAAAAATAATGCGTCTCCTCTGAAGCTCTGGTAATCGCATTACCCTCCTTCTCAAAATGAACCGTCTCTAAAAAATTAGGTGCAGACAACCCTACATAAAACTTCTCATTGTAATAAAAAATACCAGCACCAAAATTTGGAAAACTCCTATTGATGTTCTCTGCGAACAAATCATCAACATCATTCTGGGGTAAATCAACATCTAGTAAATTCGCATTGAATAAACTAATACCGCCCTTTAAACCAAAAGCTAATCTACCTTCTTCTGACGTAGAAATCGTATACGATATATCTGCATAAATATTCTGCTCCTTTACAGGACCCAACTCATCAGCTATAAAACTAAATCCCGCACCTAAATTCTTACCTACAGGTGCATGAATAGCTGCCGTAGCCGTCTTGGGAGCGCCATCAATACCAACCCACTGGGTTCTACCCAATAATCCAATACTTAATGTACCTCTACTACCAGCATACGCCGGATTTACAATGTTCATATTGTACATGTACTGCGTATATTGAGGGTCTTGCTGCGAATTAACCTCAATAGAAGTCAAACCTAACAATAAACCTAACAGTAGTACCGAAACTATCTTATGTCTGTTCTTTATAATATGCATCTCAAAATGAGTGTTTAATAATTCTTAATCTAATTACTCTAATAATTTACATAAACCCAACCCGTTTTCGGTTTTAAGTTATCTTGATTAAAATAAATTATATAGTAATAGGTTCCTACAGGTACACGTTCTCCTTTTTTATAGGTTAATCTACCATCAGAATACCCATCCCACCACTCGATAGCGTCACCTGTTCTTCCGTTATTTTTATAGTCATACACTCTAACTCCCCAACGATCATAGATTTCTACTCTAAAGTTCGGATACCCTGACAAGGCTGGTATTACAAATGTATCATTATTATTATCACCATTTGGAGAGAATCCACTAGGAATTCTATTACAAGGAATAATATCTAAGTAATTAGGATCTCCATCAAAATCGCAATCATCATCTATATAGTTGCCATTTCCATTCGTGTCTTCTTCACGTGTTGGAACTCCATCACCATCATCGTCTTCATCTCGATAATCAACATCATCGTTTACTGCATCTGGTTCTGTAGAGAAATCGAAATCTGGCAGTTGTGTCGGATCATCAATTTCATCATTTACGTCAAATGGATCGTTCACATTATTACCCTCATATCCATCATCTAAACCATCACCGTCACTATCTATACCTGCTGAATCGACATCAGCTACACCATCATGATCTGCATCATGTCCTTCAATATTATCTGGAACACCATCGGCGTCAGCATCGTCATCTAAGTAGTCAGGAGCAGTATCACCAAAAGTTTCGACGTTTTCATCTGTATTTACAGGATTTATTCCTTCGCCTGAACCTGGATTTATTTCATATGCGTCGTCTAAACCGTTACCATCTGAATCAATTCCTGATGGTTCTATATAACCAACTGTTGGTTGTCCTTCAATATTATCTGGAAGTCCATCACCATCGGCATCTATATCTAAATAATTTGGATTTCCATCACCATCAAAATCAGGGTCATTTGCAAGGTCATTTTCTACCAATGTAAGTATACCATCACCATCATCATCGATATCTAAATAGTTAGGTTGACCATCACCATCAAAGTCATCATCAAATGGGTCTGGTGTGCTATTTAGGTTTTCATCTAATGTTGATACGCCATCTCCGTCATCATCAATATCTCTATAATCTACATCTTCGGTACCATCTGTATCTGGCAAATCTAATGCAGGATCATTGATTTCATCATTTACGTCAAAGCCATCATTCGCATCTCCTCCTTCATAACCATCATCTAATCCGTCTAAATCTTCATCTGTTCCTAAGAATGAGGCCTCACCAGCATCTATCATACCATTATGGTTGGTATCATGTGCTTCAATACTATCTGGCACATTATCATCGTCTGAATCTAAATCTATATAATCAGCATTATCAGAACCGTCTGTGTTTAATGGCACAGTATCTGTTCCGCCTTGAGCACTTTCATACACATCGTCTAAACCATTATTATTCGCATCAACTCCTGAAGGAGGCATGTAATCATCTGTCGTTTGTGCCTCCACATTATCAGGCACACCATCATTATCTGCGTCAATATCTAATTGATCAATGATTCCGTCGCCATCAAAGTCTAAATTATCACAAACACCATTCGCGTTTAACGTGCATCCAAAATCTGAATCTTGATAATTTGGTATCATGTCATTATCATGATCACCTGTTGCGTCGACACCATTGCTCTCTACAGTATCTATAATACCATCGTTATCATCATCGATATCAACAACGTCTGGTATACCATCGCCATCGGTATCTACAAGTACAGTTATGGTTAAAATTGCAGTGTCTGTATCACCAACTCCAGGCAGATTTGATAGTGGTCCTTGACCATCTTCTATTAAATATTCTATAACTACAGTACCTACAAAATTTCGTGCTGGAGTAAAAACAATAGAATCGTCTCTAGGGTCATCAGGCGTGCCTCCATCATTAACTGTAGCTATTCCTTCAGAAGGAAGTGGAAAAGTTATTATTTGTATTGGGCTGCTACTTGGTCCATCTCTACCAAAGTCATCTTCTCCATTACCATCAACATCTCCTCTTACAACAGGAATATTATTATCTATTGAATTCTCTACTACTTCTGCTACATCATCAACTGCAGTAGGTAAGAAGTTAATCACAATATCATTAGCAGTAAGCCTATCTTCATCATCATCATTTAAAAGGTCTCCATCTCCATCATCATCAACATCAAAACTTTCTGTAAAATCACTATCAAAATCAATATTATCTGAAGCAATGATTTCAGCTCTGTTATAATAACTATCTGTTGTTGTGGTACCATCTGGTAATACTTCAGCATCAAATTGTAATGAAATACTATCTCCATTATCAATACTTAAACCTGTCCATGTAATCGTATTACCACTCAATGTTCCACCATTTGTTATGCTTGCAACATTAATGTTACCATAACCATCTGGAATCACATCCTCCACAGCGACTCCTGTTACATTACTTGGACCATCATTGGTAACCGTAATTGTAAATGTAACCACATCACCTGTTGTAGGATTCGAAATACCTGTTACAGGATCTGCTCCGCTAACTGTCTTATCGATACGTAAGTCTGAGACAGGTATTGGTGTTACGGCTACAAAAGCTTCATCATCTTGTACGGGCATATCTCTATCTGGAGTCGCATCTGGCTGACTATCTGGATCAAAATTGTCGGCCGCAATAATCTCTGCATAATTATCATAATCTGCTGCCACACCATTCGCTAATACGGTTGCTGTAATGCTTAGTATTTCGGTTGCTCCCGACGGAATATCAGGTAGAGTCCATTCTCCAGTAGCCAGATCATAATTTCCTCCACCAGTATCACTTATAAAACTATACCCAGCAGGTAATTGATCAGATAATATAACACCAGTCGCCACACTTGGGCCTTGGTTTGTTACCGTTAACTCGAATGTAATATCTGTACCTACAAAAGGTGTTGCACCACTTGCACTAGTAATTACTTTGGTAATCTCGATATCTGAGACCGCTCTTGGCTCTATAGCTTCTTCGAGGTCATCAGGTGTATCGTTGCTGTCGTTTTGATCTAAGCTACTATTCGTAACCGTATTGGTTATGGTTTGACCACCCGTACCAATATCTACAGTAGCTTCTATAGTTAAAATTACTGGAGCAGCACCATTATTAATAGTACCAATTGTCCAAGTAGTTCCATTATAAGCACCTTGAGTTACCGTATTATTTCCTGTTGGGGTTACACCCGCAGGTAACACATCATCTAAACTCACATTTGTAGCTTGTGCAGGACCATTATTCGTAACTGTGATCTGATATACTACATTATCTCCAACAAACGGCGTATTCGTTCCGCTTATCAACGTTTTTTCGACTACCAGATCTGCATCATTTTGGACTTCTATAGCTTCCGAAAGATCATCTGGAGTACTGTTACTATCGTCTTGATCTAACACAATATTGGTAATCGTATTTGTTATAGTTTGTCCTCCTGTACCCACATTAACAACAGCTTCTATTGTAAGTGTTATAGCTGGAGCACCACTATTTATTGTTCCGATAGTCCAAGTAGTACCATCATAGTTACCTTGACTCACAATATTATTGCCTGTTGGTGTTATTCCCACAGGTAAGACATCATCTAAACGCACATTACTTACTTGCGCTGGACCATTATTGATAACAGTTATTGTATAGGTAATTGTTTCTCCTTCAATAGGCATAGTATTACTAACTGTCTTACCAATAAATAGATCTGCGTCATTTTCTACTTCTATATCTACAAATAAAATATCTGAGGTAATATTACTATCTGTTTGATCTTGAGTAACATTGGTAATGGTATTTGTTATAATATCTCCCGCAGTTCCAACATCGACAATTGCTTGAATTGTTAATGTAGCTGAAGCTCCGTTAGTTAATGTACCAATCGTCCAAGTTGTTCCATCATAGCTACCTTGACTTGCATTAGGTGTACCTGAAGTTGTTATACCTGATGGCAACACATCATCTAAGCTCACATTCGTGGCGTTAATAAAGCTATTATTGGTAACTGTAATCGTATAGTTTATTGTACCACCTTCTACAGGTGTACTATCATCAACTTCTTTAGATATTACCAAGTCAATATCGTTATCATTAATCGTTCCTAACCCTTGATTGTCTATTATGGTCACTAGGCCACCTGTAACATTTGATAAATCAATAGTATATTGTTCGCTTGGTTCTACTAAGGTATCATCTGTTATATTAACCGTAATAGTTTGTGTTTCTCCCGCTGTACCCGTAAAACTTAATGTATTGTTATTCCCTATATAATCTGAACCTGCCTGTGCCGTGCCATCTGTAGTTGTATAATCAACTGTAAATCCACTAGAAACAGCATTATCGAGTGTAACTATAAAAATTGCCGTACCCGCATCTTCATCAACTGTCACATCATTTATCGTTAGTCCTGCTACATCATCATCGTTAATAGTACCAATACCTTGGTTATCTCCTATCGTTGCTAAACCTCCTGTAATATTTGATAAATCAACAGTGAATTGCTCAATGGGTTCCACCACTGTATCATCAGTTATGTTAATTGTTATAGTCTGAGTTTCTCCTGCAGTACCAACAAAATTTACTGTATTACTTACTGATGTATAATCAGAACCATCTAAGGCTGTACCATCTGTAGTTGTAAAATCGACACTAAATCCACTTGACACAGCGTTGTCTAAAGTAACATTAAAAGTTACCGTCCCTGCATTTTCACCAACAGTGACATCATTAATAGTTACGCTCGCTGCATCGTTATTTTCTATGGTACCTGTAGCTGCAATACCGCCAATCGTTAAATCATAAACTTCATCTGGTTCTACCACGGCATCGTCAACCGTAGCAATCGTAACTGTAAAACTCGTAACCCCTGCTGGTACCGTAATCGTACCTGAAACAGCATCATACGTAACACCATTACTAAATACTGGTGGTAAGATGTAGTCTGATCCACTGGTTGTATTGTCTGCTAATATAAATGGATACGTCTCATCAAAAGTTGATTCTACAACGCCAACTGTATGAACTAAG
>NZ_JBWQOJ010000019.1:0-61330 GCF_056591795.1 Maritimimonas sp. 2210JD6-3
CAGAAATTAAGGAGCGACTAATTATTCGCTTTATTTAATAAAACAGGTTCACCAAAACCTAATTGCCTTAATCTATCTTTCTGAGATGCAGCGTCACCAACTACCAAATAGATCATTTTATTGGCATCTAAATATTTACTCGACAAATTTTTTATTTTATCTACAGTCATGTTTTTAACAATATTTTCTCGTTGTTTTACATAATCATTACTCCAGCCGTAAGCACTTATATTGTCAAGCATATTTAATTTAGAGTTTAAAGTTTCAAAAGCTCTGGCATTACTTTTAATCAATGCACTCTTCGTAGTCTCTAAATCTTTCTCACTATAATTTTCACCATACTTTTCAAGTATGTCTTTTATTAAAGCAGCAGATTCGTAAGTAACATTTGAGCGTACGCCGCTTCCAATGGTAAAAGTACCTGGAATTTTGGTGCCAGAAAACCCAGAGCCAATACCATATGTATATCCTTTTCCTTCACGAAGTTGTTGTGTTAACTGAGAAGCAAATCCGCCACCACCTAAGATATAATTCATTACTTGTGCTGGATAATAATTTTCATCTGTTGCTGCTAATGCAGGATAGCCGAAACGTAACACCGACTGTTTGGCTCCAGGAACATCATAGAAATATACCTGAGATTTTTCGGGTACAGAATTCATTGTATATTCAGGAAATATAACTTCCTTCGAAGCCCACTTTTCATTAATAGTTGAAAATGAATTAGCGACCTTATCTTTTGTAATGTCACCAACAATATTGAAACTAGTAATTGATGGTGAAAAATTAGTATTGTAATAATTTTTCAAATCATCGATAGTTATGTCTTTAACAATATCTTCACTACCTAATATGTTTTGCGAGAAGATATGATCTTTACCATAAATTAATAAATTATATGCATTATTTGCGATATTATTTGGGTTCGCTTGTTGTTGCTTAATACGACTTACTGTACTTTGTTTAATACGATCTAATTCTTTTACATCCCAACGAGGTTCTAAAAGTACTTCTTCAACTAATGCCATAGTTTTTTCAAAGTTTCTCGCTAGGCAATTTCCTGTAATTGTAATACTTTCTCTATTGGCAAACATATTTATCTCAGCACCTAGTTGCTCAATTGCCTCTTCTAATTGCTGAGGTGTTTTATTTTTTGTGCCTTCAGTCATTAACTGAGCTAGTAAATTTGCAACACCAACTTTGTTTGGATCATCTAGTAATTGTCCGCCCTCAATAGTCATTTCAAAACGAACAAGCGGAACTTCATTATTTTCAATACCCGATAATTTAATACCATTAGCAAGCGTTTCTTTCCAAATTTGCGGTGTAGTTACCTCAATAGTTTTACCGTAAGGAGGTTCCTCAGATCGATCGAAAGATGATGGTGTTTTTTCATATTCAGCCACAATACTAGTATCAAATGTTTCTTCATTACCTTGTACTATTTGCTCTTCAACTACTGCTGCCTTTTGTGAATTGGTTAGTGCTAGTGCCAATTGTCCTTTAGGCACAAAACTCGTAGCTACATAGTGTTTATCTTTTATATAGTTGTTGTAAACATTCATAACATCATCTGCCGTAACTGCTAAAATATTCTTGACATCTTGATCAATATAACTAGGATCATTTTTATATATGTTATACTGTGCTAATTGAAATCCTTTACCCAGTACACTCCCTAAATCGTTATAAAAATCTGTTTCTAGACCTGCCTTTATTCTATTTAAGTCTTTTTCGCTAATTCCGTTGACTTCAAAGTCTTTTAGTGCTACCTCAATAGCCACTTTTACACTATCTAAACTAACATTTTCGAAAGCACGAACACTTATCATGGTTTGTCCAGCTATTTCCGAATTGTAGGTAAACATAGTTGCATTTGCAGTGAGTTTTTTATCCTCAACCAATACTTTGTATAGCGGAGCATTCTTACCTTCCGATAAATATTGACATAAAATATCTAGGGCATAAGAATCTTTATCATAAATAGGTACACCAGGCCAGGTAAGTGTGAGTTCAGGCAATCTTGCAAAGTTATCTTCGTGATATAATTTTTTAGTTGTTTCTAAAGTAACTGGTTGTTTTTCCATTTTTGGAATAGCGTCTCCTCGTTTAATTTCATCAAAGTATTTCTTTACCCATTCTTTAGCTTGTGCAGGATCAAAATCACCAGCTATTGTTAGCGTTACATTATTCGGAACATACCATTTTCTAAAAAATTCTTTTACGTCATCTAACGTTGCATTTTGTAGGTCTTCTAAAGAGCCTATAACTTGCCAGTTATATGGATGGTTTTTTGGATACAAATTTTTACCAACAACATAAAAAGTATGACCATAAGGGCGATTGTCAACACTTTGTCTTTTTTCATTTTTAACTACCTGCTTTTCCTTAGCAAGTACAGGTTCTGTAACTGTATTGATAAACCAACCTAATTTATCTGCTTCTGCCCATATCATTTTTTCTAGCGCATCTTTAGGCACTGTTTGATAGTAATTCGTTCTGTCTCTACTGGTTGATCCGTTAGCTCCAGATCCACCAATTCTTGCACTCATTTTATCTAATCCACCCTTTCCTAAATTTTCTGATTCTAAAAAAAGTAGGTGTTCAAAAAGATGTGCAAAACCTGTTCTGCCTTCTTTTTCTCTTGCGGAACCTACATGACTTGTAAGCGCTACAGCGACAACAGGATCTGATTTATCAATATGAAAAATTACATCTAAACCATTATCTAAAGTAAACTTTTCATAGTCAACTTTAAATTCGGTATCTGCTGTTGTATTGACATTTTCTTTTTTACAGCTTGTAAAAAAAGCAAATGAAATAAGGAAGAAAAAGAGTTTGAATCTGATAGCTTTCATGAGGGCCATTTTAATTAGAAATTTGAATGTCACGAAATTATAGAAATTGATACTTAAACTCTAATTGATTTTGTTAAATGTTTTTAAAAAACTACTTATAAATTATTTTTTTAACATTATTCAGGATAGTCCTTGTAGGTGAATGATTTATGAATAATTTTCCATTTTCCTTCTACTTTTAATAATAGCATATAATCGGTATAAATGCGTTTTCTCGACGGCATTAGAATTTCAATTCTAGCTATAGCCGCATCACCTTCATAATCTATAGAAATTACTTTACCAATACGATTGCTTTTTCTTCCTTCTTTTAAATTATCAATATATTGTTTACCAGACCAAACTTGTAAGGTGTCGTTTGAAGTGAAATACAAGTTGAAATCTTCATGGAAAGCATTACGTAGGCGATCGGGCTGGCCATTTGCTGTTCCCTCAATATAATCGTATAATACTTTATTGATTTTTTCTATTTCAGACTGACTATTCATATTGAATAGCCCAAATAGTAACAATGCTACGGCGATTACTTTTTTCATTTTTATGATTTTTTGATTACTTTATTGTGATAGTATCGTATCTGCTATCTTTTTAAAGGTAGTAAAAAAATGTAGATTTAGAATTAAACTTACATTTATAACCAATAGCTTCGATTATAAACTGATGGTTTTTAGTTAACATTTTTTTGCAGCTTCAATACAATACTCATTAATATTAATAAAAAAGTGAAAAATTCTTACCTAAATTATCATTTAATAATAGTGAAGGTTAATGCGTTGTTAATTGTACTTTTTTGACAAGATCAGAAGATTTTAAATTGACATTTTTAAATAATTCTTCCTTGGTTATTATTTGTTCTATATGCTGAGCTAGTTCATATGCTTAGGTTTGGCAAAGAATATGAAGCATAGGCTTAAAACGAGTCTGTTAAAGCACCTAAGGCACTAAAGAAAAATAAAAGTTCTCTACCAAATTCCATGTAACCATACTAATGAGGGCTAAAGATATTAATTTAAAAAAGATATATGTTAAAAATAAAAAACGCCCTCAAAAAGAGGGCGAATTTCTTAACTAACTCAAATAATTCATACAATGAAAACAAACCTTAAATTTGCTTCATTAATAACGTATCAATTCTCGTGCCAAACTTTTTTTGATCGAAAATTTTATTTCTTAGAAATAAAAAAACGCCCTTATAACTAAGGACGTTTTCTTTTAACTAACTCAAATAATTTATACAATGAAAACAAACTTTTGGTAGTTTGCTTCTATTCTACAACGCAAATATCTTACATATATTGCTTTTATTGAGTTAATAAGGCGTTAAACAGTGTTAGAAAACTGTTAATTTATTAAAGAATATGCTTTTGAGCTTTATAGGAAGATCGTACTAGAGCACCACTTTCAACATGTCTAAAGCCCATAGCTAGACCTATTTCTTCGTACTTTTTAAATTGCTCTGGTGTTATAAATTCCTTAACTGGAAGATGTTTCTTACTAGGTTGTAAATACTGACCAATTGTAACTACGTCCACATTATTATTTCGCAAATCTTCCATAGTTTTAATCACTTCTGCTTCACGTTCACCTAATCCGAGCATAATACCCGATTTGGTTCTCTTAATACCTTGCTCTTTTAAATATTTTAAGACTGCCAAACTACGATCGTATTTCGCTTGTATACGAACTTCACGAGTTAGACGACGTACAGTTTCCATATTGTGAGATACTACCTCTGGAGCAACCGCTACTATTCTGTCAATATTTTTATGAATTAATTGAAAGTCTGGTATCAAAGTCTCAAGAGTCGTTTCAAGATTTGCTCTTCGAATTGCTTTCACAGTTTCAGCCCATATGATAGAGCCACCATCTTTTAGATCGTCACGATCAACTGAAGTTACCACAGCATGCTTTATCTGCATAATCTTAATAGAACGTGCAACCTTTTCGGGCTCTTCCCAGTCCACCGTTTCAGGTCTGCCTGTTTTTACACCACAAAATCCACACGAACGCGTACAGATATTTCCTAAGATCATAAACGTAGCCGTACCTTCACCCCAGCATTCGCCCATATTGGGGCAACTACCACTTGTACAAATGGTATGTAGATTGTATTTATCTACCAACCCTCTTAGCTCCGTATATTTTTTACCTACAGGTAATTTTACACGTAACCATTTTGGTTTTTTTGTGGGTATAATTACAGATTCCTCAGCCATACTTCAATTTTGAATTGCAAATTTACGAATTCATTAGAAACCAAATACTAAACCCAATCAAGAAAATGATGCCTAAATAGCTCAATAGCTTCATTGGTGTAGAAGGATGCCATGCTTTAGGCGTGTGCTTGCCAGCTATTAATATAAAGTTAGCAATGGCATAAAATGGTGCGGTTAAAAACGATAGTATGGTTGCAATATATACCATGTCTTTCATGTTCTTTACAAAGAAAGAGAGTATTATAATTGTGCCAGCTGATAATAATAGAATCCAAATTAAGTAGTTTGCCTTATATTTTTTTTCAAAAAGCAATTCTGTAGATCTTGCCATAGCGCGCGGCGATGCATCGAGTGTTGTTAGCGTCGTGCTAAACATGGTAGTAAATGCCGCAATAGCTACAAAAATAGACGTTTTTTCTCCTAAGTTTTCAGTATATAAATTGATGAGTTGTTGTGCAAACTTACCCGCAGAGCTATCGAAAGATGCTCCAGAACCAAACATAACCAATGCACCTAACGTAATAAAACAAATACCTAAAAACACAGTACCTATATAACCGATATTAAAATCAAATAATGCTTTTTTGGGAGTAAAATCTTCAACTGTTGCTTTCTGCTTTTCGAGTGCCCAAAGTGAGTGCCATGCAGAGATATCAAGTGGTGCCGGCATCCAGCCTAAAAAGGCAATTAAAAAAGCAATTTCAATACTACCCTTAGGCAGAACTTGTTCAAAACCTACCGATGTATTCGAATTGAATATGGCAATACTCACTGCAGCTACAGTGCTTATAGTGAGTGTAATGATAATTACCTTAATAAGGTTATCTAATACTTTGTACTTTCCTACCATTAATATGAGAAGACATATACTAGTGATAATAATGCTCCATATAATTGGATTGGTAGTGATGCCAAATAAGTTTGATGCCAATCCCGCTGTTACAATCGTAACAGCTGCTTGGATGGTAAACATGGTTGCAAAGGTGAGCAAATAATAAGTCCAGAGCACACCTTTCCCTAATTTTAGATAACCATCAATTAGACTTTCTCCTGTTGCTGAAGCGTATCTTGGACCGTACTGAAAAAAAGGATATTTAAATAGATTTACCAATAATAATGCCCAAAGTAAGCCAAAGCCAAAATCGGCACCTGCGCGCGTTGATTGTACTAAATGTGAAACCCCTATGGCGGCACCAGCAAATAATAAACCCGGACCTAATGAGTGTAGGATTTTTTTCATCTAAATTCAATAGTTGCGTGAAAGTACAAATAAATCAAGAATTCGAGTGCTTAATAATTTCAGCTAATAATTTTTTAGCACGGAGTAGTTTTACCTTTACATTATTCATGGGCTCATCCGTTTCTTCTGCAATTTCTTTATAACTCATTTCTTGAAAGAAACGCAAATTGATAATCTCTTGATAATGGGGTTTTAATTGTTTGATATATGCTAATAACTCTGCTAAATTTTGCTCTATAATTAATTTATCTACTGGGGTAGGTTCTTCATCTTTAATTTTATAGGCTTCAGCACTCTCTTTGTGTATAGAGATGGTCTCGTTTTTTTGCTTACGAAGTTGATCGATCAATAAGTTATTGGCAATAGTCAATAGCCAAGGTTTGAACTTATATTTTTCATCGAAGGTTGCGATTTTATCAAAAGCCTTGGCAAATGACTTTATCGTGATGTCTTCTGCTTCATTTTCATCATTTGTTTTACTCGATATAAATCGATACACATCTTTCCAAAAAGTATTTAAAAGTAATGTATAGGCAATTTCTTCTCCTTTTTTTGCTCGTTGAATGGCTTCTGTTATTTTACCTTTCTCTCCCATTACCAATGTTTTGGTTTTTGAATTATATTACTAAAAAACAAACCCAATTGGGTAAGCACTAATAAGAAGTCTAATACAGGTGTAAATACAACAAGGTCTTGCTCATATAATTTTGAAGCAGATTTTGATATAATACTATATTGAGCGATAAATCGAATGGTTATGAATACTATTATGAATTGCCAATTTAACGAAAAAGTCAATAATAATATTGCTAACAGCCAAAATAAGAGTTGGCTGGTATAAAATAACCCCAACAGAAACTGATGAATAGGTTTATAATGAGTAGCCGTAGAAATATGTCTTCGTTTTTGTTGAAACCATGATGTAAAAGTGTTTTTGGGTTCAGATACGGTAAAACTAGCTTTTGTAAAATGAATGGTAGTATTCTCTTTCGTGGCTATCTGATTTATAAAGAGGTCATCATCACCCGACTTTATTGCTATATGTGATTGAAAACCTTGCGCTTGCTTAAATAGCTCTTTTTTATATGATAAGTTACGACCAACGCCCATATAGGGCAATCCTGCCTTTGCATATGAAAAATATTGCATCGCAGTTAGTAAGGTTTCATAACGAATTACTTTATTGATAAAGCTGGGTCGTTTTTTATAGGCGCCATAGCCAAGAACAATTTTTGTCTTTTCATCAAATTGAGAAACCATCTCTGTGATCCAGTTCTGTGATACAGGTGTACAATCTGCATCTGTAAACAGTAAGTATTCATTTGAAGTCATTTCGATTCCTTTAGCGATGGCATTCTTTTTATTACCAGCATACTCTTTTGTAGCCTGTACAGAAATATATTTTAGGTTTTTATATTCTTTTTGAAAATTTTTGATGATTTGTGCTGTGCTATCGGTTGAGGCATCGTTAATGACAATAACTTCGAAATCAGCATAATCTTGCTTAAGGATGTTTGGTAAATTTTCTTTTAGAGTTAGTGCTTCATTTCTAGCCGCAATAAGAATGGATACGGCAAGATTGGTATGATTTTGTTCTTTTTTCTCTGTAGAGAATGCAAACTTTCCAAAAAAGAATAGCCAATACAAAACCTGAAGAACAACCGTAACTACAAAAGTGTAAAAAAGAATGGTAAGTAGCATAGGCTACAAACATAGTTATTTATGCTGAGGTTCAGCACAGCTATCAAACTGATCAGGTGTTTTACCACAAAAACCACAGGCTTCTCCATCTTTATTTAACATTGGGTTTTGACTTGCACACGTACCCGCAAATTCACCATCTTTTTTTGCCCAAATTTTTATGGCTATTCCAGCGAACGCAAGTGCTAATAACCCGAGTGTGATTAGAAATAATTTCATACAAAAACTTTGGGCAAAGATACAAAATACAAGGTTAATAAAGGCATAAAAAGATTATTGTATATTTGAGATATTGTGACCTTATTACCATATAAGTGTCTTAACTATAATCAATTAATTTAACCTTATTTATTATGAAAAAATATTTAGCCGAAGTATTCGGAACTTTTTGGTTAGTGTTCGGAGGTTGTGGTAGTGCAATTTTTGCTGCCGCATTTCCCGAACTTGGAATTGGCTTTGCTGGAGTGGCTTTGGCATTTGGTCTCACAGTTTTAACCATGGCGTATGCTGTAGGTCATATTTCTGGCGGACATTTTAATCCTGCGGTCTCTTTAGGATTATGGGCAGGTGGTAAGCATGCTACCAAAGAAATAGTACCCTATATTATTTCTCAACTGGTAGGTGCGATACTTGCCGCTGGCGCTTTGTATTTAATCGTTTCTGGTAAAAGTGATTTTGATGGTATTGGTGGTTTTGCTGCTAATGGATATGGAGATTTATCACCTGGTGGGTATTCTATGACTTCGGCATTTATTGCCGAGTTTTTACTAACCGCTTTTTTCTTATTGATTATTTTAGGAAGTACTAACGAAAGAGCTCCTAAAGGATTTGCCCCAATTGCCATTGGTTTAGGGCTAACCTTAATTCATTTAATAAGCATCCCAATTACAAATACTTCAGTTAACCCAGCGCGTTCTATGAGTCAGGCTTTGTTTGCTGGAGGAGAATATTTAACACAATCTTGGTTATTTTGGGTAGCGCCAATTGCTGGAGCCATTGTGGCTGGGTTTATTCATAAGGCACTGTTCGATAAAGAATAATCAACATTCTTAAAAAAAATGAATACCAGTCTTCTATGGCTGGTATTTTTTTGATTACGCTTATCGGTCTAGTATAAGAGAATAGTAGCGGATTTTTACACACTAACTTTTCGGTTAAACACAGACCTTTTTTTATATTTACTTACTTTCGTTTTAGCGATTAAACCGCTATTATTTTTAGCATTGTTGGCAATAGTACTTATTGTTCCAAATATCTGTCAATGTTTTCTTTTGAACTTATTTTAAATACTACATTTCTTCCATCTTTATCTTCAATGATTAAGCCAGCGTTAACTAATTCGTTTAAATCTTTGCGTGCGGTTTGTCGAACAACATCGTGTTTTTTAGAGTAAGAGGAAATATTGATTTTTGCTTTTTCTTTTGAATATAGAAAACCGACTAAATCTGCTTGTCGTTTGTTTAACCCTTTATCTAGAATTTTATATGAAATCAGGTTTGCTTGCTCAATATCTTTTTTCTTTTTGTCTCGATACTTAATTAAACTTTCGAAAGCAACGCGTAAACTTTTAATTGAATAATTGATAAAGTAGGTCATATCATTATTATCGTTTTCAGTTTTTAAAAATGCTTTGTCGTATTGGATACGTGAGTTTAGAATTGCTCTTGAAATCGAAATATTTTTTATTAACGTATATTCTTTTTTTACTAAAAACCAATAGAATAATGCCCTTGCAGTTCTTCCGTTTCCATCCATAAACGGGTGAATGTAGCCAATTTGGAAATGAATTATTGAAGCTTTTATGATAGGGTGAATAAAAGGTTTTTCCGAGTTTGCAAATTCACATAAATCTTCCATATATTTTTCAACCAATTCAGAATCTGGTGGTGTGTGTGCTATTTCTCCATCTACGTGGTCTTGAACATATATTTGTTTATTTCTAAAATCTCCTGCACAATATTCTGCACTTGTACTTGCGGTCATTGTCTTGTGTAATTCTATTATAAGTGCAAAATCAAGAGGTTTGTCAATTTCTTCAGTTATAAGTTTAATGCTTCTTAAGTTGTTGAAAATCATCTGTTCAGATTCATTTCTGGGCTTTCGACCAGATTTAAGCATTTCGAATGCAACTTTAGTTGTTGTTGCAGCACCCTCTATTTGTGAACTTGAAATCGCCTCTTCTAAAATTGAGTTTTTTAAATACTCTGCTTTATGAAATGATGTTATGGGGTTTTTGTATAATCCTCCTATGAGTTTTAAATCAAATTCGTGAAGGTTTTCTTGGATATTTTCAGTTAGACAATAATTGAATTCAGTTTTTCCAAATTTTACTCTCTTGAAATTACCTCTTCTATGCAGTTTAATCAGACTCCACGCTTTGAGTGGGTCGTTATAAGGCATTTTTTTTCTGTGCTTAAGTTCTTCCCAATAAAAATACCTATCGTCAGCAGTTTTTAAAAAGTCCGCATATTTCTTGTCAAAGTAATCATCGATTAATTCGTCTGTCATTAATGCTTGAGGTGGATTTTCAAACTTCATTGTTCAGATATGTTAAATATGAATTCAAAATTAACATATTTACCACAATTATCCAAATTTCAGGATATTATTACTAACGTTAAGATATGGTTCCGTTTTAATGAACTATATCGATTGATAAGCGAAGTTCGAAGAAAATATGTTAAGAAACAAACTAAATTATGAAGTATCAAATGATATTGACTTCTGCTTCTAGGTCAATATCAAATTTATCTTTTACGGCTTTTTGAATTTTTTTAGAGAGTTCAAGAATTTCTTGCCCAGTTGCATTGCCATAATTTACCAAAACTAAGGCTTGATTTTTATGCACACCCGCATCGCCGAAGCGTTGTCCTTTAAATCCACATTGTTCCACCAACCAACCCGCTGGTACTTTTACTTCGGTTTCTGAAACAACATAATAGGGTATTTTTGGGTATGTATGTTGTAGTTGTCTAAACTGATGTTTTATCATTACAGGGTTTTTAAAGAAGCTCCCACTATTGCCTAGTTCTTTAGGATCTGGCAATTTACTTTTTCGAATGGCAATAACGGCATTCGAAACATTTTTTATAGTTGGAACGTCAATACTATTTTTTTCTAGTTCAGCCTGAATGGCACCATAAGAAGTATTAAGTACGTGTTTTTCTTTCGAAAGCTTGAAGGTTACAGTTGTAATGATGTAGTTACCTTTTGCATGCCGTTTAAAAATAGAATCTCTATAACCAAATTCACAATCCTTATTTTCGAAGGTAACAACAGTATTAGTTTTAATTTCTAACGCTTCTAATTCATACATTACATCTTTTAATTCTACGCCATACGCCCCAATATTTTGAATGGGGGCAGTACCTACATTACCCGGAATAAGCGACATATTTTCAACACCTCCGAAATTATTATTAAGACACCAAAGTACAAACTCATGCCAATTCTCACCAGCTTGCACTTTTACAAAAACATAATTATCTTCTTCATTTACAAGCGCTTTTCCTTTTAAATTGAGATGTACAACGAGTTTTTCGATATCTTTAGTTAAAAGCATATTACTTCCGCCGCTAAGGATAAAGAAATCATTGTTATTTGTAATAACTGTTTTTAAATCATCTAGACTGTTTATTGAAACAAATTGGTGTGCATTTACATCAATACCAAAAGTATTATAGGGTTTTAGCGATATGTTTTTTTGAATTTCTATCAAGAGTTATATGTTTCTAACGCTGCTTTTAAAATTTCTACCGAACGAATTAAATCCTCTTTTTTGAGTACATAGGCAATACGAACCTGATTCAAACCCAATTCATTTGTAGAATAAAAACCAGCTGCTGGTGCGACCATAATCGTTTCGTTATTTAGGCTGAATTCTTCTAGTAACCATTGTGCGAAATCATCAGCATTCTTAACTGGCAATTCGGCAATACAATAAAAAGCACCTTTAGGTTTCGCTACTTTAATACCTTCTATTTTTTGTAACTCGCTTATTAAGGTATTGCGACGCTCAACATATTCTTCTTTTACGGCGTCAAAATAACTTTGTGGTGTTTCTAAGGCTGCTTCACTGGCAATTAAGGCATAAGTAGGTGGGCTTAATCGCGCCTGAGCAAATTTTAAGGCTGTTTGAATCACTTCTTTATTCTTAGATACGATACATCCGATGCGTGCGCCGCACATGCTGTAGCGCTTAGAGACTGAATCAATAACAATAGTGTGATTATCAATTGCTACTTCTTGTAAAACGGAGTAATGTTGCAATCCATCGTAAGCAAATTCGCGATAGACTTCGTCAGCAATTAAAAATAAGTCATGTTTCTTAACAATGGATGCCAATTTTTGAATCTCATTTTTACTGTATAAATACCCAGTTGGATTTCCTGGATTACAGATTAGAATTGCCTTCGTTTTAGAAGTGATAAGTTTTTCAAATTCCTCAATAGGAGGTAATGCAAAATTATCTTCAATTTTAGAAATTACGGGAACTACCTTTACACCAGAGGCAGTTGAAAATCCGTTGTAATTCGCATAAAAAGGCTCAGGAATGATTACTTCATCTCCTGCATCCATGATACTACCAAACGTGAAGAGTAAGGCTTCACTACCACCAGTTGTGGCAATGATACTATCGGCTTCAACATGAATATGATGTCTTTCATAATACTTCGCCAACTTTTCGCGGTATTCTCGAGAACCTTCAGATCTGGCGTACGCCAATACATCAATATTATTATTTTTAACAGCATCTAGGGCAATCTGAGGTGTTTTAATATCTGGTTGACCAATATTGAGATGAAATACTTTAATTCCTCGTTGTTTTGCGGCTTCTGCATAAGGAACTAACTTACGGATTGGCGAAGAAGGCATTAAAGAGCCTTTCTGAGATATAGTAGGCATAAACAATACTTAGTTAAGCAACAAATTTGAGAAATTATTATGGATTAATAAATAGTTTATGCAAGATTTTACTATCGTTAAATTTATGCTAATTTTTTTTTAACATACTAAGTTTTTCGTAGCTTTAAAATTATACCTAACAGTATGCCAACGATACGATATAAACTACTTATGTATTTTATTTTATTCTCTTCGTTATTTTCTATTTTTTCTCAAGATAAGTTTATGATTGAAGGCGATACGAAAAGCCATTCCATTTCTTTTAAAATGGTGAATGATTTAATCGTTATTCCTGTAGAAGTAAACAATTCTAAGCTCAATTTTTTATTAGACACTGGTGTTAATAATACGATCATGTTCAACTTAAGTGAAGCTGATTCTACCAATTTAAAAAACACACAAAAAATTAAAGTGAGAGGATTAGGAGAAGGTAATTTTATTGATGCTATTTTATCTGAAAAAAATTATGTTAAAATTGGAAGAATGGTAAATGGTCAACATAAAGTATATCTAATTCCAGGTAAAGAATTTGATTTGTCAGCGAGGCTAGGTATGAACATCAATGGTATTATTGGTGGTGATCTTTTTAGAGATGTAATTATAGATATTAATTATTCAAGCAAAAGATTGAAATTCTATAACCCCAAATTTTACACTTACAAGCCCTGCAAAAAATGTGAAGTTTTTGACTTGAGCTTTTATCGTAACAAACCTTATGTTGATATAAAAGTAAAAGATGAGGATAAATTAATTGAAACGAAATTACTCATAGATACTGGCGGAAGCAAAAGCTTATGGCTTTTTGATAGATCAAGTAAACATATAGATTTGCCTAAGAACTATTTCTCAGATTTTCTGGGTAAAGGATTAAGCGGAGATATTTTTGGAAGAAGATCAAAAATCGACGAAGTAATACTTGGTAGATATCGTTTTAAAAATGCAAATGTAGCCTATCCAGATTCTTCCTCAGTGGCAACCGCTTATAAATTTGAAGAACGTAACGGTAGTCTTGGTGCAGGTATTTTAAAAAGATTTAGATTGTTAATTAACTATAGAGACAAAAAGCTAGTACTCAAAAAAAAATCTAGCCACTTTAAAGATCCATTTTTGTACAATAAAAGTGGCTTAGATATTATTCATGCTGGGCAAATATTGATTGGCAATCGTTCAGGTGTAAGAGACAGTTATACACTTACCTCAGATAAAGAAAATTCAAAACCTATAGTTCAGATTTTGTACGAACTTGTGTATGATTTTAAGCCCATGTATATGATATCACATGTTCGTGAAAATTCACCTGCTGCACTATCGGGGTTAAGACCTAAAGATGTTATTTTACAAGTAAATGGTAAAGCTGCGTACAATATGAAGTTAGAAGAGGTTATACATCTGTTTTCTAAGGAAGATGGTAAACTAATAAAGTTGTTGATAGAACGTAATGGCAAAAAAATGTTTTATTCATTTCGCTTGAAAAACATGTTCTAAAAAAACGGTTTTGAAAGCCATTTTTCTTAATTATTCTCTTTATCGTTAGAGAGCATACTTTTCTCTTTTCGCTCTAACAATGTTAAAGCACTTACTTTTTTAACATTACCTTTAATAAAGATAACCTTTTTAGGTTCAGAAGCATTTGAAAAAATAGTAATTGCCTTATTAAAAGGTACCGCTTTATTGGTGTCATATTTTACAGTTATTTCAGCCGTTGCTCCTGGCATAATAGGCTCTTTTGGGTGCGAAGGCACTGTGCAACCGCAACTTGCCTTTACACTTGAGATAATTAATGGTGATTTTCCAGTATTCATAAAAGAAAAAACACGCGTTCCATCACTTCCTTTCTCAACAGTTCCATAATCTATGGTTTCTTTTTTGAATTTAAACACTGGTGCATTTTCATCTTGCTGTTTAGCAACTACTTTCTCAGCTTTATTAGCGTCTTCAGCAACGACAGATTTTTCTTGAGCACTTAACGCTGTAAAAGCAAAAATTCCAACAAATAAAAAAACTATTTTTTTCATACTTCTATATCTTTATATTATGGTGTAAAGTTAATCATTTTAAACTTAAAATTATAACGAGCAAAGTTTTTACATATTGCTTAGAATTGTACCTTTGCACTTCATTTTTATCAAGAATTAAGCCAAATGGAAATTCCGTCTAAATATAACGCTAAAAGTGTTGAAAGTAAATGGTATGACTACTGGATGAAATACAATTATTTTCATTCTGAAGTTGATGAAAGGGAGCCTTATACGATTGTAATTCCTCCCCCAAATGTTACCGGAGTTTTACATATGGGCCATATGTTGAACAACACCATTCAAGATGTGTTAATACGACGTGCACGCTTGCAGGGTAAAAACGCCTGTTGGGTACCTGGTACCGATCATGCATCTATCGCTACAGAAGCAAAAGTAGTAGCAAAATTAAAAGATCAGGGTATTGATAAAAATGATATAACACGTGAAGAGTTCTTAAAGTATGCTTGGGAATGGAAGGAAGAATATGGAGGCATCATTTTAGAGCAGCTAAAAAAACTTGGAGCGTCCTGTGATTGGCAACGCACTAAGTTCACTATGGATGATGATATGAGCCAGGCGGTGATTAAAGTGTTTGTTGATCTGTATAATAAAGGATTAATCTATCGTGGTTATAGAATGGTAAATTGGGATCCTGAAGCACAGACTACGCTCTCTGATGAAGAAGTTATTTACGAAGAGCGTACCGATAAATTATACTATGTGAACTATGCAATTGAAGGTGAAAATAACTTCGTAACGATTGCAACAACACGACCAGAAACTATATTGGGAGATACTGCCGTGTGTATCAACCCTAATGATAAGCGATTTAAGCATTTAAAAGGTAAAAATGTAATTGTTCCAATCTGTGAGCGTGTAGTTCCTATCATAGAAGACGATTATGTTGATATTGAATTTGGTACAGGATGCCTTAAAGTAACTCCTGCGCATGATGTAAATGATAAAGAAATTGGTGAGCGTCATCAATTAGAAATTATTGATGTGTTGAATGCCGACGGAACCATGAATAGTTATGGCTTGCACCATGAAGGAAAAGATAGAGTAGTAGCAAGAAAAGAGATAGCTAATGAACTTGAAACCCTAGGTGTTTTAGTTAAAACAGAAGCTATTAAACATAACGTCGGAACTTCTGAACGCACAAAAGCAGTTATAGAACCAAGATTATCTGATCAGTGGTTCTTAAAGATGGAAACGCTAGCGAAGCCTGCCATAGAAGCTGTTTTAAAAACTGAAGAGGTGAAGTTGTATCCTAAAAAGTTTAAAAATACATATCGCCATTGGATGGAAAATATTCGAGATTGGAATATTTCACGCCAACTTTGGTGGGGTCAACAAATACCTGCTTACTACTACGGAGACGGAAAAGAAGATTTTGTAGTTGCTGAGCATCGCGAAGATGCGTTAGCGCTTGCAAAAGTAAAAACAGGAAATGAGCAACTTTCAATTAATGATTTGCGTCAAGATGCTGATGTATTAGATACTTGGTTCTCATCCTGGCTATGGCCGATGTCTGTATTTGATGGTATTCGTAATCCTGATAATAAAGAAGTGAATTATTATTATCCAACAAACGATTTGGTAACAGGGCCCGATATTTTGTTCTTTTGGGTTGCCAGAATGATTGTTGCGGGCTATGAATACAAAGACAAACGCCCATTTGAAAATGTATATCTTACGGGTTTAGTAAGAGATAAGCAGCGTAGAAAAATGAGCAAGTCATTAGGTAATTCGCCTGATGCCCTAAAATTAATAGAAGATTATGGTGCCGATGGAGTTCGTGTAGGTCTTTTACTAAGTTCGGCTGCGGGTAATGATTTATTATTTGATGAGGCATTATGTCAACAGGGAAAACAATTTGCTAATAAAATATGGAATGCTTTCCGTTTAGTAAAAGGCTGGAAAGTAAGCAATAGTATTGAACAGTCTCAATCGTCTAAAATAGCATTAGATTGGTATAATGCTAAGTTTAACAAAACATTAGCTGATATTGAAGACCATTATAGTAAATATAGGTTGTCTGATGCGTTAATGGCAATCTATAAACTAGTTTGGGATGATTTTGCTTCTTGGTTACTCGAGATTGTTAAACCAGGGTACAAACAACCTATAGACTTACTAACCTATAAAGCCATTATTAGGATTTTTGAAAACAATTTAAAAATTCTTCATCCTTTTATGCCGTTTCTCACTGAGGAAGTATGGCAACATATTACAGAAAGAACTCCTGAAGAAGCTTTAATTATTACTCAATATCCAAGTATTAAAGAGATAGACACTCAGCTCATATTAGGTTTCGATTTTGCTTCCGAAGTAGTTTCTGGTATAAGAACTATTCGTAAGAGTAAAAATATTTCTTTTAAAGAAACAATTGATTTAGCAATACTCAACTCTGAAAATGTATCTACTCAATTTGATAGTGTTATTGGTAAACTTGGTAATGTAGCCAACCTTACTTATACTGAAGAAAAAGTAGAAGGCGCATTGAGTTTTAGAGTAAAATCTAATGAATATTTTATACCAATGATAGGAGCTATTGATGTAGAAGATGAGGTCAAAAAATTAACAGAAGAACTTAATTACACAGAGGGTTTTCTAAAATCAGTTCAGAAAAAATTAGCAAACGAACGTTTTGTTAATAATGCACCCAAACAAGTAGTTGCGAGTGAAAAGAAAAAAGAAGCAGACGCGCTCGCTAAAATAGAAACGATTAAAGCCAGTTTAGCTGGTATGAGATAAAAAAAGCGCCACTTGTAAGCAGTCATGGTCGGAAGATTTTTTCTTCTGACTTTTTTGTTTTATGAAATAGTTCTAGCAATGATTTAATTGATTGATTATCAGATTGTTGTTTTGTTTTTATGATATAATTTTAGTATCTTGTTATCTGATAATCAATATATTATGTCGGTATTTAAAGATCATAAAATTACAGTAAGTCAAATATTGGGTGTTATACCAGAAGCGCTTTTATCCACAAGGAAACTTAGACCATTTTGAAACATAAAAAAATGGCCAGAATTTCTTCCGACCATGACTAGCTTTAAGCAGCTTTCTTTATCTATAAATATTAAAAGAAAAATTAATTAATCTCTTTTAATGCATTGTCAATTAAAGTTCTTAAATGTTGTCTATGTGCTCTAGAAGCTATATTACCACTAGGCGTAGCCATAGTTCTGATATTCTTTAAATTATAAAGTATCATAGACTTTACAGGGTTTGAATAACGACTGCTCTGTTTTCCTGTTAAGGCATCAATCAACATATTGGTGTATTCTAATTGTAAATTCTGTCTGAAAGAGTTCACGCTAGAGTATCTATCTGCTGAAAAAATAGCATTGTTTAAGTCAGTCATCATCTGTGATAATTTATACTTATTACCATACAATTCTGAATCTACAATTCTTTGCGTAGTATATGGGTGTAATAAATGTCTTAGTACATTTCTTTGATATGTTAATACCTGACCATGAATTTTAGGATCTTCTGGAGCTCCAAAGAAATTATATCCTCTACGTTGCATCGCAATATAATTGTATAAATCACTTGGAGCCTTAAAAGCGTTTGGAGCAAATACATATTTACTTAACGCATTCATAGCCCTCTTCTGATCATCATAACTAACAGGTGTATAAGGTTGTGTTTCACCTTGTTGACCTGCCATAGCTCTGTCAACATATACACCACCAATAAATCTAGAAATTATATCACCAGCTCTTGCTTTTTGATAACTTAAGGTATAATAAGCTCTTCGTAACTCTTGATATGACTTTCCTTTTACAGAAAATTTAGATTTTACATCTTTCATTAAATCATCGACTAATTCAAAACGATCAATAGAATATCCAATCTGATCATTTGAAAGATCGCCCGTCATTACTCTAGGATCCATTGCTTTACCAGGAGAACGCATATCATCAGCATCATTGCCAAAAATTAATTCAGGTTTCGTTGACAGCTCTAATAAAGCATTCTTCTCTGCATCAGACTTAAAAGGAGTATATCCAAATTGAATAGCCCAGACATCATAAGGTCCTACTGATACATCATAATAATGACCTTGTTTGCTTCTATCTTTCGTAAGGTTAATACCTGCATAATCCATTACAGATCCTGTTAAGCATTTACCTTTTATAAAATCAGCATCAGCTAATTGTTCAGGTGAGAATAACTGACTTGCTTTCATATTATGATTGAGACCAAGGGTATGACCAACTTCATGCATAATCAGTGAAATCATACCTTCTCGTTTGATACGTTTCATTTCTAGATCAGAATTACCCTCTGCCGTAATTACTGCTTGACCTAGCATCATATTTTGATGCATTTCATGGCCCATTGAACAAAATACTTTGTTGTTTTTTGTATATTCAGAAGGATTAAATTCTTTTGCAGGAGATGCTAAATCATATAATTTTTCTGCCATTACTCTATTGGTAAAATGCACATATTCTAACATAATATCTGCTCCTAAAATTTGACCGGTTCTAGGGTTTACAAAACTGGGTCCGTAGCCACCAAACGGTGGATTTGGAGAAGAGGTCCAACGCAATACATTATAACGAATATCACCTGCATCCCAATCGGCATCATCAGGCTGCACTTTAGCAACAATTGCATTTTTAAAACCTGCTTTTTCAAAGGCTTTATTCCATTCTTCAACACCTTCTTTAATCGTTGCTCTCCATTCTAATGGTGTAGAGTTTTCTATCCACCATACAATAGGTTCTACAGGCTCAGAAATAGCCGCGCTAGGATCTTTCTTCTTTAAATTCCATCGATGTACTAAATCTCTATATGGAGTTGAACTCGTAGATGTTTGATCTGTTACTTGTGTAAAGAAGTATCCTACTCTAGGGTCATCAAATCTCGGCTTATAATCATTCTCTGGCATTGCTATTAAGCTATGAAATACCTTTATGCTGACATTTCTTCCGTCAGTTACAGCAGCAGATCCTCCATTAAGAACTGAAGGTTTAGAATATACATATTCAACTGCTACATCTGTATTTAAAGGAAAATTTCTAATAGCATTTATCTTTGTTTTATTCTTATCTAGATTACCTAAGGTGAACGCAGTCGGGCGTTGACCTGGAAATCTTGGAGGTTTTACTTGAGAAAATGTTTCTTTTAAGAAAAGATTATCTGCTTTAATAAGATATAAGCCGTTTTTCTTATCATGCGCCTCAATTTTTAAACTAGCCATATTACCTTCACTGGTATTGGCGTCTTTAGATCTTGATAATGGGTTGTTTGGATCAAAATAAAAAGATGTGTTTTGAGTTACGAACTCAATTTTATTGAAATACTTTTTTATTTTGAATACTTTTTCACCACCAAAGGCACCTCTAAATCTTCCAGCATCTAAAACCCCGTCAGCTACTTGGTTAAAGTGAATGAATTCTTTACCAATCTGATCTTCTTTAATAAGCATTTGTAACGAACCTGTAATCGTATCTCGATACATTTTAAATAAACCATCAATCTCTTTACTAGATTTTGTAAGCTCTTTGATGGTTTTCTCTTTTTTCTTTTTTGAAGCAGGTTTTGCAGGCATTTCTGATTTGCCTTTTCTCTTTTTCTTTTTTCGCTGGGCTTCTATATTTTGTGGCGCTAAAAATACAGCCATAAGAAGTGTTAACGAAAAAAGCTTAATTGCTTTTGAACATTGAATTTTCATAGTAGTGAATTAAATTTATAGGGTATAATATGATGATTATACATAATTGAATTGTGCTAATATAGAAAAAAAGCGAGGCTCATTATGGAAGCTAATTGTTAAAAAGTGTTAATATCTTGAAAATAAAAAAGCCACTTCATTTAAGAAGTGACTTTTTAAAAATCCACCAAACTTTGTTTCAATGATGAAACAATTTCTTAGAAACAATATTTATTTTCTGCTTTCACTTTTTCAGCTATTTCATTACGTAAGTCAACAATATCTGGATAATTCGTATATTTAGTGAAGCGCTTTAAGCCCATAAGCATCATACGCTGTTCATCTCCTTCGGCAAAAGAAATGATGCTCTCCTTGCCTTTATCTTCAATAATATTAATGGCATTATATAGATATAGTTTAGACATGGCAATTTGTACAGATTGAGTAGCTTCACCGAAGCGTTTTGCATTTTTCTCAGTTCTTAAAACAGCAGATTCTGCCATATAAATTTCAATTAAAATATCGGCAGCAGCTATTAATAATTGTTGATGCTCTTCTAAATCTTGACCATACTTTTGAACAGCAGCACCAGCAACCATCAAGAACACTTTTTTAAGTTTAGCTATCATTGTTTTTTCTTCTGAAAATAATTCAGCATAATCTGGTGTATCAAAAGAAGGAATTCCCATTAATTCTTGTTGAACTGCCTGGGCTGGGTTTAATAGATCTACATGTCCTTTCATTGCTTTTTTAACAAGCATACCAACACATAGCATTCTATTTATCTCATTAGTACCTTCGTAGATTCGTGCAATACGCGCATCTCTCCATGCAGCTTCCATAGGAGTTTCTTCAGAGAATCCCATACCGCCAAAAATTTGGATACCCTCATCTGCACAATTTTGAACATCTTCAGATACTGCTACTTTTAAGATAGAGCATTCAATTGCATATTCTTCAACACCTTTTAATTCGGCTTCTTGATGACTATTACCTGACGCTTCTCGTATAGCGATTCTATCCTCAATATTTTTAGCCGCTCTATAAGTAGCTGATTCACCTACATAAGCATTCATAGCCATTTGCGCCAATTTTGTTTTTATAGCTCCGAAATCTGCAATTGGAGTTTTAAATTGCTTACGTTCATTCGCATAATCGACAGCAGTAGTTAAAATACGTCTTTGCGAGTCTAAACAAGCAGCAGCTAGTTTAATACGCCCAACGTTTAGAGCATTCATGGCTATTTTAAAACCATTTCCTCTTTCAGATAACATATTTTCTACAGGAACGACCGTATCATTGAAGAATACTTGACGTGTAGAAGACGCACGAATACCTAATTTATGTTCTTCTTCACCAAGTGTAATCCCATTAGGATTATCTTTATCATATTCTACAATAAAACCAGTAATATTTTTATCATCTTCTATTCTAGCAAAAACAATCATCAAACGACAAAAACCTGCATTAGAGATCCACATTTTTTGTCCATTAATTTTATAGGATTTTCCATCAGCAGATAATTCAGCAGTAGTTTTTCCTGAATTTGCATCAGAACCAGCACCAGGTTCAGTTAAACAATACGCTCCAAACCATTCACCTGTAGCTAATTTAGGTACATATTTTTGTTTTTGTTCTTCAGTGCCGTATAAGGTAATTGGCATTGTACCAATACCCGTATGTGCTCCAAAAGCTGTACTAAAAGAACCTGTACCGCTAGATATGTAGTCACATGTTAAACATGTAGAAACAAACCCCATTCCTAAACCACCATATGCCTCAGGTACCGCAACACCTAAAAACCCTAGTTCACCAGCCTTACGCATTACTTCTTCAGTCAACGCATAATCCTTAGCTTCAAATCGAGCTTTATGTGCAATAATTTCACGGTCATTAAACTCAATAACCGCTTCTTTCATCATCTTTTGTTCTTCTGAAAAATCTTCAGGAGTAAATACGTCTTCACATTTTGTTTCTTTTACTAGGAACTGTCCTCCGCGTAAAATATCTTTATTTAATTCTGACATAGTGTTAGATTTTAGGATTCAAGAACCAAGAATTAAGACTTAAGTCTTTTTTGGAAACTTGATATCATTTTTTGAATTTGTTTTATTTTTTGTTCTAATTCTTTAAAATTTTCTTCAGATAGATAATCTTCGTTAAATGCAATAATTAATTGTGTTTCCCATTCAAATGCAGAACCTAAACTATCTTCTAAATATTTATTAAAATGTTTGTCAGTGCTTTTACTTGAACCTTCTGCAATATTTGAAGGAATTGAAACTGCACATCTATTCATTTGCGTTACTAATCCAAATTTTTCAAAATCAGGAAAAGTTCTTGTTAGTTTATAAGAATCTTGAACTAGTTTTATGCTTTCAGTCCAAATTTTTAATTTTTTGAAGTTGTGCATTTGTCTTGATTCTTGTGTCTAACAGTCTTGTGTCTTAATTAAGGAATTCAAATATACCTGCTGCACCTTGTCCAGTACCTACACACATTGTAACCATACCATGCTTACCTTGCATATTACGTTTGCGCATTTCATCAAATAACTGTACAGATAATTTTGCACCTGTACAACCAAGTGGATGCCCTAGAGCAATCGCACCGCCATTTACGTTAATGATATCATTGTTAAGTCCTAATTCACGAATCACTGCAAGTGACTGCGATGCAAAGGCTTCGTTTAATTCGATTAATTCAATGTCTTTTTGTGTTAAACCAGCTTGTTTTAAAGCTTTAGGAACAGCTACTATAGGACCAATACCCATAATACGCGGTGGAACACCAGCGGCTGCATAACTTACTAAACGAGCAATCGGTTCAAGGTTTAATTCTTTAACCATTTCCTCACTCATGACCATGACAAAGGCTGCACCATCACTTGTTTGAGAAGAATTACCAGCGGTAACACTTCCGTTAGCAGCAAATACAGGACGTAATTTTGCTAAAGCCTCTTTGCTAGTACCACGACGAGGACCTTCGTCTTTTGTAACTGTGAAATTACGTGTTGTTTTTTTGCCATTCTCAATATATGTTTCGTCAACTTCTATAGGAACAATTTGATCTTGAAAACGATCTTCAGCTTGTGCTTTTAAAGCTTTCATATGTGAATTGTAAGCAAATTCATCTTGATCTTCACGTGATACTTTGTATTCTTGAGCTACGGCTTCTGCAGTATTACCCATTCCCCAGTAATAGTCTTCATGACCTGTCTTTACCACATCATCATAATTTAACTCGGGCTTAAATCCTGTCATGGGTACTGAACTCATGCTTTCTGCACCACCAGCAATGATACAATCTGCCATTCCTGCTTGAACTTTTGCAACTGCAGTTCCTATCGTTTCTAAGCCTGAAGCACAAAAGCGATTTACGGTTACCCCTGGCACATCAACAGAATCTAATCCTATTAGTGAAATAATACGTGCCATATTCAAACCCTGTGATCCCTCAGGCATGGCATTACCTACAATTACGTCATCAATTCGTTTTACATCAAATTCAGGCAATGTACCCATTATGTATTTGATGGTTTCTGCAGCCAATTCATCGGCTCTTTTAAATCTAAATCCACCTTTTTTAGACTTTCCTACGGCGGTTCTATATCCTTTTACTATATATGCGGTCTTTGTCATAGTTATTAATCTTGTTTTGAAAGCGAGAACCTAGAGCCTAGAAGCCTAGAATCTAGACTTTTCATTCATTTAAATTGTCAATAAATTTTCCTATCATTTTTTGAATTTGAAGAATATGGTTTTCCAGTTCATCAAATTGTTCTTGATTTATATAATTTTCGTTTTTAGCAACGATGAGTTGAGTTTCCCATTCGAAAGCTGAACCTAAACTATTCTCTAAAAATGTTTTAAAATGTTTATTTGAACTTTTACTAGAACCTTCTGAAATATTTGAGGGTATAGACACTGCACATCGATTCATCTGACTTATTAAATTGAATCTTTCAAAATCAGGAAAAGTTCTTGTTAGTTTATAATTTTTACTAACCAAATCTATTCCATTTTGCCAAATTTTTATTTTTTTGAAGTTATGTCTACTCATTAGTCTAGTTTCTTGGTTCTAGATGTCTAGTTTCTAATTCCTTAGCGGTTTACCTGTCTTTAACATATGCTGAATACGTTCTAAAGTTTTGCGTTCTGTACATAAACTTAAGAAAGCCTCACGCTCAATATCTAATAAATATTGTTCTGATACTTTTGTGGGCTCTGAAAGATCACCACCAGCCATAACATAGGCTAATTTGTTAGCAATCTTTTGATCATGCTCGCTAATAAAATTACTCGCTTGCATAGAATCTGTTGCAACCATAAATGCTCCTAGTGCTTGCTTACCCAATACTAAAACATCTTTTCTATGTGGTTTTTGTGAGTATCCAGCATCAGCTAATAATTTAGCATGTTTCTTCGCTTCAGCAATCTGACGATCTTTATTAACTACGACTACATCTTTTCCATGCTGCAAGAGACCTAAATCGAATGCTTCGTAAGCAGAAGTTGAAACCTTAGCCATACCAATGGTTAAGAAATACTCTTGTAAAACATTTAATTGAACATCACCTTTACGGAAAGTATCTGACGCCCTTAAAGCCATTTCTTTAGATCCACCACCGCCAGGAATAACACCCACACCAAATTCTACTAGCCCCATATAGGTTTCTGCGGCCGCTACTACCTTATCGGCATGTAGTGAGATTTCACAACCACCACCTAATGACATACCGTGTGGTGCGACTACTGTAGGAATTGATGAATAACGCATGCGCATCATGGTATCTTGAAAATATTTAATGGCCATGTTTAGTTCATCATATTCCTGTTCAACGGCCATCATAAAGATCATTCCAATGTTAGCACCTACTGAAAAATTTGCACCTTGATTACCAATAACTAATCCATCGAAGTTTTTTTCAGCTAAATCAATTGCTTTATTCAAACCAGCCAGAACATCACCGCCTATGGTATTCATTTTTGACTGGAATTCACAGTTTAAAATACCATCACCTAAATCTTCAATAACAACTCCAGAATTTTTAAATACTTCATTCGATTTACGAATGTTATCTAAGATGATAAATGCATCTTGACCAGGTTTTTTAGTTTGTGCTTTCGTAGGAATATCATAATAGTAGGTTGCGCCGTCTTTAACTGTATAGAAAGATTTTTCACCTTTGGCAATCATTTCTGTTATCCAAGCGGCAGGCTCTTTTCCTTCAGCTTTCATTAATTCAACGCCTTTCTCTACACCTACAGCATCCCAAATTTCGAATGGACCATTTTCCCAGCCAAAACCTGCTTTCATAGCATCATCAATCCGGTATAATTCGTCAGAAATTTCTGGAATTCTATTTTGAACATACGCAAACATGGCTGCAAAATTCTTACGATAAAATTCACCAGCTTTATCTTTACCACCAACTAATATTTTAAATCGATCAATGGGTTTATCTATTGTTTTTGTTAGTTCTAACGTAGCAAAAGAAGCTCTTTTCTTAGAACGATATTCCATCGTATCTAAATCTAAAGTTAAAATTTCTTTTTTACCATCAGCATTTACAGATTTTTTATAAAATCCTTGACCCGTTTTGCTTCCTAACCATTTGTTTTCCATCATGGTATCGATGAAATCAGGTAACTTAAATAAGTCGTGTGCCTCATCGTTAGGGCAGTTGTCGTAAATTCCGTTAGCTACGTGAACTAAAGTATCTAACCCTACTACATCTACTGTACGGAAGGTCGCAGATTTCGGACGACCAATGACGGGTCCTGTCAATTTATCAACTTCCTCAACAGTTAATCCTAATTCTTTTACTTGATGGAATAATGATTGAATACCAAAGATACCAATACGATTACCAATAAAGGCAGGCGTATCCTTCGCTAAAACAGAAGTTTTGCCCAAGAATTTTTCTCCATATTCCATTAAGAAGTCAGTTACTTCTTGTTTACAATCCGGTCCAGGAACTACTTCAAATAATTTTAAGTATCGTGGCGGATTAAAGAAGTGCGTTACGGCAAAATACTTACGGAAATCTTCGCTACGTCCTTCATTCATAAATTTTATAGGAATACCTGATGTATTAGAAGAAATAATGGTGCCAGGTGTTCTATGTTGTTCAACTTTTTCAAAAACACTTTGTTTAATATCTAAGCGTTCTACAACAACTTCCATTACCCAATCAACATCTTTTATTTTATGAAGATCGTCATCTATATTACCAGTGGTAATTCTATCGGCGAACTTTTGATTATAAATGGGTGACGGTTTAGACTTTAATGAAGCTGTTAAAGCATTATTTACTAAACGATTTCTTACTACTTTATCTTCTAAAGTTAATCCCTTAGCTTTTTCTGCATCATTTAGTTCTCTCGGAACAATATCTAAAAGCAATACTTCTATACCAATATTGGCGAAGTGACAAGCAATGCCTGACCCCATAATTCCGGAACCGATAATCGCTACTTTTTTAATTCTACGTTTACTCATTTCTAGGTTTATACTCAGTTTTAGATTGCTTTACGTTGTACTTGATCATATATACAACGATCTGCTATTAATTCATTAATTCTTTCAGTTACTTCAAAGAAGTGTGTAAGTTTTTCATCAGAGATTTCGGCTCTTACTTTTTCATTAAAAGTAATCACATGTTCTCTTGAAACTTCACGCATTTCTTTACCATAGTCTGTTAACTTAATAAGCACACTGCGACCATCCTCAGGATTTTTCTCCCGATAAATAGCACCTTTGTCTTCCATAGTTTTTAGAATACGTGAAAGACTGGTAGGCTCCATACCCATTTGGGGTCCTAATGCAGTTGAAGGAGTGCCATTTTCATAGTCTATGTTCAATAAAACAAATGCTGTTGCCATAGTACTACCGTGTTTAGCAGCTTGTTCATTATACATTTTGGCGACTGCTTGCCAAGTAGCTCTTAGTGCGTGATCTATGGTGGTCTCTTTGTGCATTTCACAAATATATAAAAAAATACTATGCACGCATAGTAAATTTAAAAAAAATTATGCACGCATAATAAATTTGTCATTAAGTGTAACATAATTTGTGCTTTGAATACTTATGAGTAGTATCTATTTTAATTTCACTTATGTGGAAGCTTAGAAAACAAAATTTTATGTAGGTTTGTCAAAATTTCAAAACACCTTATGAGTAATTTATTAGTAGCAGAAAATATTGTCAAAAATTTTGGAGATTATCGTGCGCTTAATAACGTATCAATAGAAGTACCTAAAGGAAGCATTTTCGGATTACTTGGTCCTAACGGGGCTGGTAAAACCACCTTGATTCGAATCATTAACCAAATTACGATGCCAGATGAAGGCTTGGTAACTTTAGACGGAGAGCCACTAAAACCAGACCATATTAGAGATATTGGTTATTTACCTGAAGAGCGTGGTTTGTATAAATCAATGAAAGTAGGTGAGCAAGCCTTGTATCTAGCACAATTAAAGGGCTTAAGCCAAACAGAAGCTAGAAAACGTTTAAAATATTGGTTTGAAAAATTTGAAATAGGGGATTGGTGGAATAAAAAAATACAAGAACTTTCAAAAGGGATGGCGCAAAAAATTCAGTTTATAGTAACGGTATTGCATCAACCTAAATTATTGATTTTTGATGAACCATTTTCGGGTTTTGATCCTATAAATGCGAATAGAATAAAAGATGAGATTCTTCAACTACGAGAAGAAGGCGCTACTGTAATTTTTTCTACCCATAGAATGGAATCTGTTGAAGAATTATGTGATCATATAGCACTGATTCATAAATCTAATAAAGTACTTGACGGAAAATTAATAGATATAAAGCGTGAATATCGATCTAATACTTATGAAGTTGGGTTAGTAACTAAAAATAAAGAAGCTATAAGAGATAAGCTCTCAGAAAAATTTGAATTGTCTAATGCCACTTTTAGAACAATTAATGATGAACTAAAATTTAATATTAAAATTAATGAAAATGGCTCTGCCAACGATTTAGTATCCTATCTTACTAGTTTAGGGGAGCTAACACATTTTGTAGAAGTAATACCAAGTGCAAACGATATTTTTATTAAAACTGTAGAAAGTAATTAATTATGAATCATTTAGGATTAATAACAAAAAGAGAATTCTTAAATAAGGTAAAGAACAAGTCTTTTATCATTATGACGTTTCTGAGTCCGTTAATAATGGTAGCATTGTTTGCGCTAATTGGTTATTTAACGCAGTTGAATAATGACGGTGTAAAAACAATTTCTGTTCTAGATGAAAGTAATTTGTTCTCAGGTGAGTTTAAAAGCACTGAAAAGACAAAGTATGACATTCTAACTGATATTAGTCTAGAGGATGCTAAGAATTTGATAAAAGAAACCGATAATTATGGCTTGTTATACATTCCTAAATCAAGTACCATCGATGGATTGAAAGATGGCGTAAAATTCTATTCTGAAAAATCACCTTCTATTATAGTAATGGATAAAATAGAAGATCGTTTAGAGGAGAAAGCGCGTAATATAAAGTTAAAAGAGTCTGGTTTTGATCCTGAAACTATTGCAAAATTAAAAGTAAATATAAATACGAATCTTGAAACTTTTGATGGTGAAAAAACCTCAAAATTAGGAGGCGGATTAAAACTTGCTTTTGGTGGCGCTGCGGGTTATTTATTATTCATGTTTATTATTATTTATGGTAATATGATTATGCGGAGCGTTATCGAAGAAAAAACCAGTAGAATTATTGAAGTAATCGTTTCATCAGTAAAACCTATGCAATTATTGTTAGGTAAAATTTTTGGAACCTCTTTAGCAGGTATTGCACAGTTCTTAGTTTGGGTTATCATAGGCGGAATTGCCATGCTTGGTGTATCCGCGATATTTGGTATTAATATAGGTGCAGCTCAAATGGAGCAGCAACAAGAAATGTTGAAACAAGTTTCCGAAAATTCTGATTTGCAAAACCAAGTAAGTTTGGTACTAAATGAGATAAATAACTTACCGCTTCTTAATTTAGTGATTATGTTCATTTTCTTCTTTATTGGAGGTTATTTATTATACAGCTCATTATATGCAGCTATTGGTGCGGCAGTAGATAATGAAACTGACACGCAACAATTTATGATGCCTATATTGATGCCTTTAATGTTGGCTATTTATGTGGGTTTCTTTACTGTGATTGAAAATCCGCATGGTACAGTATCGCAAGTATTTTCATATATACCATTTACGTCTCCTGTAGTGATGCTTATGCGCATACCTTTTGGAGTGCCTATATGGCAGCAATTACTATCGTTAGTCTTATTATTTGCTACCTTCTTTTTATTTGTAAGAATTGCGGCAAAAATATATCGTGTAGGTATTCTTATGTATGGTAAGAAACCTACTTATAAAGAATTGGCTAAATGGTTAAAATATAAATAGGTATCTTTCGTTATTAATTCTAACCTTGACCCTAAAAAGAATTGAAACGACTTTTGCCATTACTTTTAGTGTTAGTTTGTTGTGGTACTTCTTTTAGTCAAATAAAAGATATCGGAGGTATAGACTATACCTACGCATTCAATAAATCAGGATCACCTGATTTCGCGAGAACACGTGTTTGGCTTAATTACCCGATACAACTCAAAAAGAAAGACCATATTTTAGTAAATGGCTTACGGTATAGTAATATAAAACTAGATTTTGATACAAATACAACCTACAATTTTGATACAGATCCACTACGTGAGATACATGTGTTAGAATATACCTTAGGTTATACTTTTTTAATGAATGAAAAGTGGCGATTTACAGCGCAGGTTTCCCCTACGATAGCATCAAATTTAGAAGGTAAAATCTCAGGTGATGATCTTACTTGGAGTGGTGGTGTTTTATTTATAAAAACCAACGAAACACCAAAGAAAACCAGATGGACATTAGGCTTGGTGTACAACCAACGTACTGGAATACCATTACCACTACCTTTTGCAACCTATTTTAGAGAAGTGAACAACCACATAACATATACGCTTGGGGTACCCATTAGTAAAGTCAAATATTTTTTTGGTATGCGAAAGTATAGTTTAGAAAGTTTTGTTACGTTAGATGGGTATTACTCGAATTTAAGTTTAAACTTAGCTATTGGAGATCAGATTGCCGAAAACATTTCATTATCTGGTGTCGTAACTGGGCTTGGTTTTGACAAATATATAGGTAAACGCATGAACCTATTTATTAAAGGTGGTTATACTTTACGAAATTCACTTCGCTTGGTAAAGAGTAGAAATGATGAAATTTTTAATTTTGATCTGTCAAATACTTTTATTTTTAGGGGTGGATTAAAGTTTAATTTCTAGCTCCATTTCCCAATTCATAACTATCTAAAGAAATAGTTTGGTACAAAGATTGTAACTTCGCAATTATACCGATCAAGATAAAAGAACAAAGACTGAAAATGAGCAAAATACTTATCATAGAAGACGAAGCTGCAATTCGCAGAGTACTTAAAAAGATTATTACAGAAGAAAACAGTAGTTACCAAGTTGAAGAAGCTGAAGATGGCCTTAGCGGAATGGAGCTTATCAAGAATAATGATTACGATTTAATTCTTTGCGATATTAAAATGCCAAAGATGGATGGTGTTGAGGTACTAGAAAGAACGCAAAAAATAAAACCTGAGATTCCTATGTTAATGATCTCTGGGCACGGTGATTTAGATACCGCTGTCAATACGATGCGCATGGGTGCTTTCGATTATATTTCTAAACCACCAGATCTAAATAGACTTCTTAATGCAGTTCGTAATGCACTCGACAAGAAGAATTTGGTTATCGAGAATAAACAACTTAAAAAAAAGGTAAGTAAGAATTATGAAATGGTAGGCGATAGTACTGCTATTTCACATATAAAAGAGATTATAGAAAAAGTAGCTGCTACAGATGCAAGAGTTTTGATTACGGGCCCGAATGGTACGGGTAAAGAGCTCGTTGCACATTGGTTGCATGAAAAGAGTGAACGCGCAAAGGCGCCTATGGTAGAGGTAAACTGTGCTGCAATTCCTTCTGAGTTGATCGAGAGTGAATTGTTTGGTCATGTAAAAGGTTCTTTTACGGGCGCCAATAAAGATCGTGCTGGTAAATTTGAAGCAGCGAACGGAGGTACCATTTTCTTAGACGAAATAGGCGATATGAGTCTTTCTGCACAAGCTAAAGTATTACGTGCTTTACAAGAAAACAAGGTGAGTCGTGTAGGTAGCGATAAAGATATTAAGGTGAATGTGCGTGTAGTAGCGGCAACCAATAAAGATCTTAAAAAAGAAATTTCGGAAGGTAAGTTTAGAGAAGATTTATACCATCGATTAGCGGTAATATTGATTCAGGTGCCTGCATTAAACGATCGTAGAGAAGATATACCCTTATTGGTAAGTTTCTTTGCAGAAAAAATAGCAGGAGAACAAGGTACTGTAGTAAAGTCATTTTCCGACAAAGCGATTAAAAAACTACAAGAATACGACTGGACAGGCAATATACGCGAACTACGTAATGTTGTTGAGCGTCTTATTATTTTAGGCGGTAGTGAGGTTTCTGAAGAGGATGTAAAATTGTTTGCGAGTAAATAGATGCGCTTATCGGTTTTGTATATGAAAAGTAGCGTGTAAATAAACACATACTTTTCCGACTAAAATAATGTTTTTAAATTAGCCTAAAAAGCTTGTTTTTTAACGTAGTTCATTGTTGGTATACGTTTTTTATGAATTCATAAATATATTGTATATTTGCAACAGTTAAGTCTGCGAAACACGAAAGTCGACTCCACGTCGTTATTTCAAATTTAATTTGGAATTAGTGTTTTAGTGGGCTTATTTTATTTTCAGCCGTTAATGGATTTTTTCTATTGTCATAATAATTTTTCCACCCATCATATTTTTGTGTATCGTACAAGTCAATTACCAGTTTCACTTGGTCTCTGATAAAGTTATAATATCTAACTTCTCCTCTTTCAAATACTCTTTGAATAGTCCAACAAAAGTAGTCAGCTAAATTTAATAATGGATCTTTTGTTGGATAATTTACATTGAAAACTACTTCGGTTTTTGATTCTTTGTTTCCATTAATTTTAGTAAATCTTTGTTTGGCTTTAAGAAATGCTAATTCTAAATTATGGTTTTTAGTACTTTTTCCACGCTCTGAAATATGCATAACAAGTTTGTCGTGCTTTGAGAGTTTGTTTTTAAGTAAATGGGACAGTAAGTCGGCATAAAAATACTCTTCTTTACCCTTATGTTTTGTTTCATACCGCTCAATGTCTTTTCTTCCAACAACTGCTTCAAAACTGCAATTTATTGTTTTCATTAAGTCAAACATTTCCTTTCTAACCTCTGGCAAATCGTCTGTTGCGTGTAAATAATATCCAGTTTTATTAATCTTCTTTAAAACACTTGGAACGTGATAAAATTCATCACTAACAATTTTATCTTGAAGCACATTTATTTTATCTCTGACTTCATCTAATGGGTCTTTCACTTTTATCATACCGAGAATAAAGGTTTTCGACACTCCATCTTGTCCAATAATGTTTTTCTTTCCTTTACCATAGAAAGTAGTATCTCCAGCTTCATCCAAAAAGCGATGATAATCCATTAATTTATTCTTTCCCATTTTTTTTTTTGCGCTACTATTCTTAATATTTTCTCATCTTTTAACTCATTTACTATTTTGTCTGAAAACCATATTATTAATAGTTCGTTGTACTCTACTTTATATATTTTAGAGAACTTTTTAATAAGTTCTTTTTTTGCTACTCTATTATTGTTTTCAATTTTACTTAAAATAGAAGTATCAATTTCCAATTTTGCGGAAACCTCTCTTAAAAGAAGATTGTTTTCTTCTCTTAATTTGCGTATTGTTTCTCCGAAGTTACTTTCCATATTTTGACTTGACAGTATTTGTCATATATACAAACAAAAAAAATAGACTGCAAAATTTAGTTCTGTAGCCAAAATGTATGCCCAACATTAAGCTTAAGCGGAGTTTTAATTCCGTCTAGCCAGTGATAAGCGAAGTTCGAAGAAAAAATCTTTAGAAACAAACTAAATTAACTTCCTAAAATTATCAATTTGCTGCTTTGCTTCTTCGGCTATCACATCATTTTCTATCCAAGCATGTGTATCACCAAGATACTGCATACCTAAATAATTCGCAGATGCCACAAACGGTATATTAAATCCGTTGATAAGGTCATTTGCATTCGCAACGCTGAGCATCGCCATATTTTTACCTCGTAACTGTCTTCCTAGTTTTTTTTCTATAGTGAGTAGATCAGAAATTCTGTCAAAGAACACTTTCATAATACCACTCATGCTATACCAATAGACGGGTGTCGCAAACACAATCGTTTTATAATTGGTAATAAGCTTTCTTAGCAATGGTATGAAATCATCAGTGCTATTTTTATGCTCATAGTCGTAATAGCTAATAGTATACTTATTAAGGTCAATAATAGCAAACTGATTTTTCTTATTTAAATAATCGATAACCCTTCTGGTATCTCCATCACTTCTAGAACTTCCAAGTATAATAACCGTTTTATTTTTCATACCCTAAAACAAAGAAATTTTTAGTTGTTATGATCTAATTTGTAATAGATAAATTCAATCTCATGAAAGCAAAAAACTATCTTGAAGAATTAGTATCTTTAGCCATCATTTTTTTAGTCTATGAGTTCAAAAAAATATAAGATTACCAGTAAAATCAAATTAAGTGATTACAAAACGAAAGTTGTTGATCAAAAAGCCAAAAAGAAACTAAAAGTAATTCGTAAAGAATTAAGTGCGTTGCAAGATACCATGTACGCACATGGTAAATATAGTATGTTAGTATGTCTTCAGGGTATGGATACTGCTGGTAAAGACAGTTTAATTCGCGAAGTATTTAAAGATGTAAATGCACGCGGCGTTGTGGTATATAGTTTTAAAGTGCCCACAGAAAAAGAGTTAAAGCATGATTTTTTATGGCGCCATTATATTGCCTTACCTGAACGTGGTAAAATTGGTGTTTTTAATCGTACGCATTATGAAAATGTTTTGGTAACACGGGTACATCCTGAATATATTTTAGGGGAAAATATACCATCTGTTACTTCTGTAGATGCTATTGATGATTCTTTTTATCATGACCGAATGGATAGAATCAATGATTTTGAAAATCACATAACACAGAGCGGAACGATTATTTTAAAATTCTTTTTACACCTGTCTAAAGATGAACAACGAGATCGATTATTACGTCGTATCAATCTTCGTGAAAAGAATTGGAAATTTTCTTCGGGAGACTTAAAAGAGCGTAAATTATGGGATAAATATCAAGAATGCTATGAAGATGCTATTAATAGAACATCTACAGAGAATGCACCTTGGTATATCATTCCTGCCGATGATAAACCTACGGCAAGACTACTAGTTGCCGAAACAATTTTAAATACATTAGAAGGTTATAAAGATATTGAAGAGCCAGAACTAGATGCAAAAACAAAAAGTAACTTATCTCAATTTAAAGCAGAATTAGAAAAAGAATGAAAACTATAATTAGTATTTTAATGTTCCTTTTTTGTGTAATTATCACTGCACAATCTAATGATTATAAAAAGGATTCGACTCAAATAAAAAGCATTTATAATAAATCACTCCTTGATGGAAATAGCTATGAATGGCTTCGTCATTTATCATTGAATATAGGTAATCGTTTAGCGGGATCTGAAGGTGATAAAATGGCAGTTACCTGGGCAAAAAAAGAGTTAGATAAATTAGGATTAGATTCTGTGTGGTTACAATCTGTTAGAGTGCCGCATTGGGTGCGTGGCGCAAAAGAAGAGGCGTACATTCAAACAAAAGAAGGAAAAGTTGAGGTTCCTATTTTGGCATTAGGTGGTTCGGTAGCAACACCAGATCAAGGTATACTAGCCGAAGTTATTGAAGTGCATAGCTTAGCAGAAGTTGACTCGTTAGGTGCGAAAGTAAAAGGGAAAATAGTCTTTTATAATAGACCCATGCCAGCTGATAAAATTGAGACCATGCGAGCCTATGGCGCAAGTGTAGATCAACGTTATAGTGGTGCTAGAGTAGCTGGAAAGTACGGAGCAGCTGGAACAATTGTGCGTTCTATGAACTTAAGTCTAGACGATCATCCACATACGGGTACCATGAGTTATGGAGCTATAAAAGCTGAAGAAGAGATTCCAACGGCAGCGATTAGTACCAATGGAGCAGATGTACTGAGTAAAATGCTTAAAGAAGATGCGTCAACAAAGTTTTATTTTAAACAAAATTGTAAAACCCTACCAGATGTACAATCGTATAATGTAATTGGAGAAATAAAAGGAAATGAGTTCCCAGATGAGATTATAGTTGTTGGAGGGCACTTAGACTCTTGGGATGTAGGTGATGGGTCTCACGATGATGGAACTGGTGTAGTACAGTCTATGGAGGTACTTAGACTTTTTAAAGAATTGAATATTCAACCTAAGCGCACGCTTAGAGTGGTGCTGTTTGCGAATGAAGAGCATGGTTTAAGCGGAGGTAAAGAGTATGCTAAATTGGCTAAACAAAATGATGAACATCACATTGTTGCTTTAGAATCAGATTCAGGAGGTTTTACACCTAGAGGCTTCGGGTTTACTTGTAGTGATGCAAATTATAAGCAAGTAGAAAGTTGGAAGTATCTTTTCAAACCTTATAATCTTCATATTTTCGCCCGTGGCGGAGGTGGAGCCGATATTGGTCCGTTGAAAAAAGAAAGTAATGTGTTGCTAGGGTTGCGACCAGATTCGCAACGTTATTTTGACTATCACCATACTGAAATAGATACCTTCGATAAAGTGAATAAAAGAGAACTCGAATTAGGTGCAGCTTCTATGGCAGCAATTTTGTACTTATTCGATACCTACGGGATTAAATAGATTGAATGAACTACCCTAAAAAAGAATTAGCACAATTAGTTATCGGGTATTGTGTTGCAAATGGAATAGAAGATGTTGTTATTTCGCCAGGTTCTCGAAATGCACCTTTAACGATTGGTTTTTCAAATCATCCTAAAGTAAAAACGTATAGTATTGTTGATGAGCGCTGTGCAGCTTTTTTTGCTATGGGAATTGCGCAACAAAAAAAGAAACCTGTTTGTATAGTATGCACCTCTGGTTCTGCCTTGTTAAATTATTATCCTGCTGTAGCGGAGGCATATTATAGTGATATTCCACTGGTGGTTATTTCCGCCGATCGCCCAAAGCATAAAATAGATATTGGTGACGGACAGACCATACGTCAAGAAAATGTGTTTAAAAATCACTCATTGTTTAATGCTAATTTAGTTGAGCATGATAAGTATATGGCTAGTAATGCATCTCTAATTAACGAAGCACTTTTAACAGCCAGATTACAAAAAGGACCAATACATATAAATGTACCGTTTGAAGAGCCTTTGTATGAACTTACTGAGAAACTCGAAGTTGAGATACTGTCTAACAATATTTTTCAAGCGACGCAAAAAGATGTAACAGAAACTGAGCTCAGCGCGCTAGCGAATGTATGGAATAGACCAAATAGAAAAATGATTTTGATCGGCTCGAATTATCCTGAGGCTGTATTGCAAGATCAACTAACTACATTAGTAGAAGATCCTTCGGTATTGATTTTTACAGAAACGACTTCAAATGTACATCACGACAAGTTTGTCAACAGTATTGATAAGCTTATTATGTCACTAGATGAGCCTATGTTTGCAGCTTTAAAACCTGATATTTTGATTACGCTCGGCGGAATGATAGTCTCGAAAAAGATAAAGCAGTTTTTAAGAGCGCATCAGCCAAAACACCATTGGCACATTGATGAGAAGAAAGCGCCAGATACTTATTTCTGTTTAAAGAAACATATAAAATCGAACCCCATTAAATTTTTTAAAAACTTTATACCTTTTACAAAGTGTCATGACAGTGATTATCAAGTTGTCTGGTTAGACAAACTAGTAAGTAATAGAAAGAAGCATAATGAATATGTAGCAGATATCGCATTTTGCGATTTAAAAGCTTTTAAATTTATTTTGAAGTCATTACCTGATGATGTTCAACTTCAACTGGGTAATAGTTCGATTGTACGATATGCACAATTATTTGATGTAAATAAGACCCTAAAAGTTTTTTGCAATCGAGGCACAAGTGGTATCGATGGATGTACTTCTACGGCCATAGGGGCGGCAACAGCTTCAAAGAACCAAACAATCTTTATATCGGGTGATGTGAGTTTTTTTTACGATGCAAATGCGTTATGGAACGCATATATACCTAAAAATTTTAGAATTATTATTATTAATAATGATGGTGGCGGTATTTTTAGAGTAATACCAGGTCCAACAGAGACAAGCGCTTTAGAATATTTTGAAACGCCTCATGGTTTAACTGCTCAGCACTTATGCAAGCTGCATTGTATAGAATATTTTTCCGCTTCAAGCGAAGATTCATTACAACAGAATCTTAAAAATTTCTATGACATTTCTGAAAATCCAAAATTATTAGAAGTTTTTACACCCAGTGAAGTGAATGCAACCGTATTAAAAAATTATTTTAAATATCTTGACTATTGATTTGATACGCATGAGTAGTTAATAATCAGTTAAATAAATAAAAATGAGTAAAAGAGACGAACTTATTAAGAAGTATGCTGCTGACCTAAAAAATAAATGTGGCGTGAATCCTGAAATGGATTTCTTAACAAAAGTAACGATCGGTTGTGGTCCCTCGATTTATAATAGAGATTCTGCAACCATGTCTAGTTCAAATGAGAAAGAATTAGATACTGTTAGAAATAATTTTATACGTAAAAAATTAGGTGTAAGCGATGCTGAAAAAGGTGAAGTTGCACTAAATAAGGTGATGGATACGTATGGTCGCTCTGAAAAAACTAAGTATAGAGCTGTAGTATATTATCTATTGGCTAAAGAATTGAAAAAAGAAGCAGTATACAACTAAGGTATGCTTTACAAATAGAAAAGCTGACGTTTCTGCCAGCTTTTCTATGATGATAAACATTTGGTTTAAAACATTTCTCTTTCAGAAAAATGAAAAGCTCCTTCAATAGCAGCATTCTCATCACTATCTGAACCATGAACAGCATTTTCACCAATAGACTCAGCATATAGTTTTCTGATAGTTCCTTCAGCAGCTTCAGCAGGATTTGTAGCACCGATCAATGCTCTAAAATCTTCAACAGCATTATCTTTTTCTAAAATAGCAGCTACGATAGGGCCACGTGTCATATATTCAACCAATTCACCAAAGAAAGGACGTTCTTTGTGAATTGCATAAAAAGCTCCAGCATCTCTTTGCGTCATTTGCGTTAATTTCATCGCTACGATTCTAAAACCAGCAGCATTTATTTTTTCTAAAATTGCCCCTATATTACCTTTTTCAACAGAATCAGGTTTAAGCATGGTAAATGTTCTATTTGTTGCCATTATGTTTTTTTGAAATTTTGCAGCAAAAGTACATCTTTTAATGTTAAATACAAGTTAATAATTATGGGCATACAATAGCTTTTTAAAACTATCAAAAATCAATGTCTTAAAATTTATAAATTGTATCTTCGCAAGCAATGAAATCTAACGAAATAAAAGAACTAAAACAGTTACTATCTCAAGAAAAAAAGATAGTCATAATTCCACATAGAAATCCTGATGGAGATGCGTATGGCGCTTGCCTTGCACTTTATCATTATTTAAAAGGTTTAGGTAATACAGCAACGGTAATATCTCCTAACGAAGCACCAGAGTTTTTGATGTGGTTGCCAGCAGCAGATGATATTTTAATATTTGAACAACATGTAAACGAAGCAACTGAAATTATAAAAGAAGCTGAATTAATTTTTACACTCGATTTTAATGCGCTACATAGGGTAGGTTTTGAAATGCAGCAAGTTTTAGAAAATGTAACGACTCCATATGCAATGATAGATCATCACGAACAGCCTGATGATTACGCGAAGTTTACATATTCAGACCCTTCTATGTCATCTACATGCGAAATGATATATCATTTTTTTGACAAGTTGGATGTTTTAGATAAGATTGATACATCGATTGCGCAATGTTTATATACGGGAATATTGACCGATACAGGCTCTTTTAAGTATCCATCTACTACCAATATAACCATGAATATTGCGGCAGATTTAATGAGTAGAGGTATTGATCATACAAGAATTCATAACAATATTTTTGACACAAACTCATACAATCGTTTACAATTGCTAGGAACTGCATTGCAAAACCTAAGAACATTGAATGATTGTAACACGGCATACATTACCCTCTCGCAAGAAGAAATGGGGAGGCATCATTTTAAAAAGGGAGACACAGAAGGTTTTGTAAATTACGGACTTTCTTTAAAGGGAATAGTACTTGCTGTTATCTTTATTGAAGATAGAAAACAGGGTATCATTAAAATATCATTTAGATCAAAAGGAAAGTTTTCTGTCAATAAATTCGCAAGAGAACACTTTAATGGCGGCGGACATGATAATGCAGCTGGCGGAAGAAGTGAAGTAAGCTTAAAAGAAACAGTGGATCGTTTTATAAAAATAATACCAACGTATAAAAATGAATTACAAGCATCCTATTAACATAGCTGTCTTTTTAATACTATCAGTAAGTTTTATGGCCTGTTCAGAACCAGAGGCTAGAAAACCTGTGGTAAGAAAAACTACTACGTTTCTTAAAGAATCAATAGAAAGAAATAAGGTTATAAATAAGCAAGAGGAAGAAGAGTTGGCAAGGCTAATTAAAGCTGATTCAATACATGAGTATATAACTTCTACAAATGGTTTTTGGTACTATTATGTCACCAAAAATGAGAGTATAAATAAACTGCCTGTTAAAGGAGATGAGGTAACATATGAGTATAAGATTGATAATATTTACGGTGAACCTATATATAGTACAGAAGAATTAGGAGAACGAATATATATTGTTGAAAAACAAGAACTCATAACAGGTTTGCAAGACGGTTTAAAATTAATGAAAGAAGGTGAAACTATCGTTTTCTTATTTCCTTCATATAAAGCGTATGGGTATTCTGGCTATCAAAAAATTGGAGTAAATCAGCCCTTAAAATATACCGTTACAGTAAAAAAAGTAATAAGCAAATAAATTAGTAGATAATGAAATCCGTACGATTAATCGCAGTAGTTTTTTTAGTAGTATTGACATCATGTAAAGCAACAAAATATACAGATCTTGACGATGGTTTGTATGCAGATATTCAAACAGATAAAGGAGATATTTTACTAGAGTTATATTATAAAACAGTACCTATTACTACAGCAAATTTTGTGTCGTTAGCAGAAGGGTCAAACCTGTATGTTGATGATAAATTTAAAGGAAAACCTTTTTACAATGGTTTAACATTTCATCGTGTTGTACCAGATTTTATGATTCAAGGTGGAGATCCTCGCGGGAATGGTACTGGTGGACCAGGTTATAAATTTGATAATGAGCACCCAAAAAATGAAGAGGGAAAAGAATTACATGCTTATGATAAACCTGGCGTATTAGGAATGGCCAATAGTGGTAGAGATATGAACGGAAGTCAGTTTTTTATTACTCATGTTGAATATTCTAGCTTAGATGGTGGATATACTATTTTTGGTCAGGTTGTAGAAGGACAAAATGTAGTAGATAGTATAGCGGTAGGTGATAAGATGAATGAAATCAATATTATTAGAGTAGGTAAAGAAGCGAAGCGATTTGATGCGTCAAAAGTATTTTCTAATTATTTTGCCTCTATCGAAGAAAAAGCCAGATTGCAAAATGAAAAAATGACGAAGCTAAAAGAAGAATTTCTTAAGAATGCTGAAGAGTATAAGAGCAAAGCCAAAGAGTTTGATTCTGGTTTAAAAATGTACATATATGAAGAAGGTTCTGGGGTTAAACCTAAACGTAGTACCCAAGTACGTATTAACTGTACGGCCTATTTTAAAGATGGTAACGTGCTTTACACTACTTATAAAGACAAGGCGCAAGACTATGGTAAGTTTGATATGAGGCAAGATGAGATGGGTGGCTATAATCCACTTAATTCAATCTACGACGAGACGGCTAGGTTAATTCCAGGTTTTAGAGAGGGTGTTTTAAACATGAATTATGGCGATAAAGCCATTTTATTTGTTCCTTCACATTTAGGATATGGATCGCAACAAAACGGGCCAATACCACCTAATACAGATCTTATTTTTGAAGTTGAATTGGTAGATGAAAGTAAAAATTAGTAGTTGACTACTTAATTATACCACACGGCATAGCGTTGCCTTCTTAGTGCTAAGGCTACTATTTTTTCCATTTTTAATGCTTCAGATCTTGTAGCTAAAGGTTTGATATGATTGTAAAGACTGGGTCTTAAATACAGACCATACTTTTGAACAATATTTGAAGATAGTTTATAGCCTTTTATATTTCTGTAACCAGTTTTATGTTGTTCGAACCTTTCTTTTGGTGATTTACGGGTCATGCCAACATAAAGACATTGTAACACTCCATTAAATTGAGGATTAGCAGCTCTAAATTTATGGCTTTCAGTAAAAACACGTTTAGATAACTCTATAACGTAAATTCTATATTGAACTCGGGGCATTTAGGGTACAATTTATTTTCTTGATAACAGCAATAATGATTTAGCCGCTTCAAAAGGAGTTATTTGATTGTTTTTCATTTTTTCAAGCTGTTCTTTGAGTGCTTTTTTGATAGTAAGATTTGTATAAAATTGATCTTTTAACTGCTGATTAACAGTTTCTAATAACCAATACCTATTCTGCTCGTTTCTCTTTTTAGAGAAAAAATTATTTTCTTTTACCAAGTTCAAATATTCCTGAATAATTTCCCAAACTCCGTCTATATTTTCATTATGTAATGCACTGCAAGTAGCTACTTTTGGCTGCCAAGTACTATCTTTTAACGGATATAAATGTAGTGCCCTTGTAAATTCTGTTTTTGCAAGTTTAGCAGGTTTTAGAGTATCGCCATCTGCTTTATTAATAACAATGGCATCTGCCATTTCTATAATACCTCGCTTAATGCCTTGCAGTTCATCTCCAGCTCCAGCAAGTTTTAGCAATAAAAAGAAATCAACCATAGAATGAACAGCAGTTTCACTTTGACCAACACCTACCGTTTCAATTAAAATGGTATCATATCCTGCTGCTTCACATAAAATAATGGTTTCACGCGTTTTTTGTGCAACGCCGCCTAAAGAATCACCTGAGGGAGATGGACGAATAAAGGCATTTTGATCTTTAACCAATGCTTCCATTCGTGTTTTATCACCAAGAATACTTCCTTTGTTTATCGAACTCGTTGGATCTACAGCTAACACAGCTACTTTTTTACCAATACTTGTTAGATACGTTCCAAAAACCTCTATGAAGGTACTTTTCCCTACTCCAGGCACTCCAGTAATACCTATTCTTACAGAATTGTTAGTATGTGGTAAACAGTTTGTAATAATTTCAGCAGCCTGTAGCTGATGTTTTTCGTGTGTGCTTTCTATTAATGTGATGGCTCTACTTAAATAGGTAACATTACCTTTAAGTATTTCAGCAACAAATTCAGATGTTGTAGGTAATTTATTGCGGTTAAACTGTATTCGTTGTATAGCGTTAGAATTGGTTGATTTTGGTCGATCTACACCTTCTATTTCTTGCAGTGCACTGCTATTTTTTTTCTTTTTTGTCATTCCGCTATAGCGATAAAATGTAAATTTAAAATAAAAAAAATTAGAAAACTGCAACACCGCCTAAAATGAATCGTATTTACTAATGAAGCAAAACGATAACATGAGCCAAACTAAATTTTTGCAAGCTAGATTAATAGCAGATTGTAAAAAGAATGATAAAAAAGCCCAATTGCAATTGTATGATATGTATTGCAATGCTATGTATAGAACAGCTTACAATTTTGTAAAAGATAGAGGAGTAGCCGAAGATATGATGCAAGAATCTTTTATAAAAGCTTTTCAGCATATGAGTTCTTTTAGTGAAGAAGTAACATTTGGTTCGTGGCTTAAAAGAATTGTCATTAATAGATGTTTGGATTGGCTTAAAAAAAGAAAATTGACCATCGTTTCTATTAATGAACACAATAAACAAATTGCAGACGAAGATGACTGGCAAGTAGAAGATGGAGTTACCATGGGTGAAATTAACAAAGCTATAGATGCATTACCAGAAAAATATAAAGTGGTTGTTAAGTTATTTTTATTAGAAGGATATGATCATCAGGAAATTTCTGAGATTTTAAAAATTACTGAAGTAGCCTCGAGATCCCATTTACACAGAGGAAAAAACAAATTAAAAGAATTATTAAAACAATACAATTATGCCTAAAGATTTACGAGATATTGTTAAAGAAGCGCAACATGAAAAATTGCAATTACCTAAAGACCATAGAGGTAGGTTTGAAAATAGATTAGGTGAATTGCAGGAGTCAAAGAAAAATAATTTCTTTTTTCTAAAGATAGCAGCATCGCTACTCATTGCAGCAGGTGTTGGATATTTTGCCTTGAAGAGCAATGTTGATACAACTGTATCAGACCCAGAAATCGCATCTACCGAGATTGTGAGTTTAGGTAGTATTTCACCTGAAATGCAGAAAATAGAAAATTATTATGAGTCAGCCATAAATTTTGAATTAGCAGAATTAGAACCAACGCCAGAGAATAAAAAACTTGTTGACGATTATCTTGAAACCATAGGTAAGCTTGACGCCGATTATAAGCGATTAAATAAAGAGCTTGCTGAAAAAGGTTTACAAGAAAAAACAGTGAATGCGTTAATAACCAATCTACAACTGAGACTGCAATTACTATTGCAATTAAAAGATCAAATAAATGAATTAAAAACATCTAAAGAGAATAACAATGAAGAGATTACAATTTAATATAGTTTTTGTGTTGGTATTTGCCTTTATTACATGGGCAAATGGTCAGAATAACTTTAAAGAAGAATTTAAGGTAAAGCCAGATGTGGTTATTAATGTAAATACGCGCTATACCGATATAGAAATTGAAACATGGGATCGCAATGAAGTAGTTGTAGAAGGCTTTATGAAAGTTGAAGGAGAAGACATTACGAAAGAAATGCGCGATGATTTTTATAAAAAATGGAAACTTGAAGCGCTAGGTAATTCAAGTAAGATAACTATAAAATCGAGAATAAATAATTTTATAGATATTCACTCTTTTGATTTTGACAATCCCGATTATGAGTTCTTTTTTCTTAATGAAAATGGGCAGAATAAGTTTCATTTCCCAGAGATATCTATAAGCGGTTTAGCTATTTTAGATTCTATAGATTTTGTGATGCCAGAACTACCTGAATTTCCAGAATTGCCTGTATTACCAGAACTACCTCCAATACCAAATGGACCTTCAGAGTTTGACTTTGAAGCTTATAAAAAAGATAAAAGCTATCTCGAACGTTGGAAAAAAGAGAATGAAGATGTTCTTGGTAAAAACCCAAAGGTTAAAGTGGGCAGAAATTCCTTATCAATAAACAATGATAACTCAACTTTTAGATGGAATATAACTTCAGAAGGTCAAGATTGGGTGGCAGATGAATTAAAAGAACGACTTGAGAAAAGTAAAATTGCAAGAGAAAAAGCTAATGAAAGGCGTCAAGAATCTTATAAAAAACGACAAGAAGAATATGAGAAAAGGGTAAAAAAACTAGCTGAAAGAAATAAAGAAAGAGTCACTGCTCGTAAATTAGCCTTGGTAAAAAGACAAGAAGAGTTGAAAGATAGAAGGAAGAGTATGCAAGACTTATTAAAGAATAGAGAAAAAGTAAAGATAAAACGTATCATTAAAATAAAGGCACCTAAAAATGCTAAGTTTAATATGGATGTTAAATATGGGGCGATGAGCTTTCCAAAATAGATGTTTTCCACTAAATGAAACCACTCTTTTTTGAGTGGTTTTTTTTTGCTCAAAATGTTGTTACCTTTACCGCTTTAAAGAAAAATACCTTAATGGAACTCTATAAAAGTCAGCAAATAAAAGTTTATAACTCATTATCAAATAAAAAAGAAGATTTTGCGCCTTTAATTCAAGGTTATGTTGGTATGTATGTTTGCGGACCAACAGTATATAGTAATGTTCATTTGGGTAATGTGCGAACATTCATGTCTTTTGATATGATTTTTCGTTATTTTAAACATTTAGGCTATAAAGTACGCTATGTTCGTAATATTACAGATGCAGGTCACTTAGAGAATGACGCCGATATTGGTGAAGATAGAATTGCCAAAAAAGCGCGATTAGAAGAATTAGAACCGATGGAGGTGGTACAACGATATACTGTAGATTTTCATGATGTGTTGAATCAATTTAACTTTTTACCACCAAGTATAGAGCCTACGGCAACTGGGCATATTGTAGAGCAGATTGGTATTATTGAAGATATTCTAGCCAAAGGATTAGCATATGAAGTAAATGGTTCGGTATACTTTGATGTGTTAAAATATAATAAGAATGAGCATTATGGTATTCTTAGCGGAAGAAATATCGAAGACGCAATTCATAATACACGCACACTAGATGGACAATCTGAAAAGAAAAACCCACAAGATTTTGCTTTATGGAAAAAAGCACAACCCGAGCATATTATGCGTTGGCCTTCGCCTTGGGGAATAGGTTTTCCTGGGTGGCATTTAGAATGTACTGCCATGAGTACAAAATATTTAGGTGAACAATTTGATATTCATGGTGGAGGTATGGATTTAAAATTTCCACATCACGAATGTGAAATTGCCCAAGCCCAAGCGAGCAAAGGTGTATCACCTGTTCGCTATTGGATGCATGGCAATATGTTGACGCTCAATGGTAAAAAAATGGCTAAATCAACGGGTAACAGTATTTTGCCAGGCGAACTTATTTCTGGTAACAATGGTATTTTAAGCAAAGCGTTTCCAGCTACTGTTGCACGTTTTTTCATGTTGCAGGCCCATTATAGAAGTATTCTAGATTTTTCTAATGATGCATTAGAGGCAGCAGAAAAAGGATATTATAGATTAATGAATGCCGTTGCCGATTTAGCAAAATTATCATTTTCAGACACGTCATCATTCGATATTAAGCCTTGGAAACAACTATGCTATGATGCCATGAACGACGATTTTAATTCGCCTATTTTAATTGCACAGTTGTTTGAAGGTGTAAAGTATATCAATCAGTTAAAAGAAAATAAAGTTACGCTTTCTGAAGCTGATTTAAATGATTTTAGGAGAACCCTAAACACCTTTATTTTTGATGTATTGGGTTTAGAAAATGTAGTTGTTGAAGATAGTTCAGATAGACTTTCTGGGGTGATGGATATGCTTATTAACATGAGAAATGAGGCCAGAGCAAATAAAGACTGGGCACTTTCAGATAAAATTCGTGATGAGTTGCAAGCCATCGGAATTCAATTAAAAGATGGTAAAGATGGTACTACTTTTTCAGTAAATTAATGTTTTGAAATCATATGCTTGTTAACTAGATAGTTAGAGAAGTAAGCATCAACAGATAAATACACAAATAAACGATTAAACAAATATTTACATATCCGTTTATTTTATTAGTGCGCTTTTATCAAGTAGCAATTTCTCCATATACACCAGCAAGTTGTAGATATTCACCTACATGTTCCCATTACACTGTAGAAGCTTTACAAAAGCACGGATTATTTCGTGGAGGGTGGTTAGCTATAAAACGTGTAGGTAGCTGTCACCCTTGGGGAGGTGAAGGGTATGATCCTGTTCCAGAAAGTAAAAAAGACAAGCTTTAATTTAAAGTTAAACCTGAATAAATACAGAACAAAAACTCCTATATTTACGCTTCAATTTTTAGTACATGAATTTACTACTCGCAATCGACTGGAATTTTAATCCAGATATCTTCAAATTAGGTTCTTTTCCTATAAAATATTATAGTTTAATGTACGTGTTAGCGTTCGTGCTAGGTCTAGAGATCATGAAACGCATTTACAAGAAAGATGGAATCACTATTGAAAAGTTAGATTCACTATTTATATATACCATCTTAGGTATGCTTATTGGTGCCAGAGTAGGACATTATTTATTTTATGAAGAAGATTATACTTTAGCTGAGGTTTTTCTTCCATTCAAATTAAATCCATTTGAATATACTGGTTTTAGAGGCTTGGCAAGTCATGGAGCAATTATCGGGATGATTATAACAACATATATTTATAGTAGAAGAGTTGTTAAAAAACCGTTATTGTGGACACTCGATCGTATGGTAATTGCCTCTGCGCCTGGTGCTGCATTTGTTAGGTTAGGTAATTTATTTAATTCTGAGATTGTAGGGAAGCCTACTGGTACCGATTTTGGATTTAAATTCATAAGAAATGATATTTCTGAATTTCAAGCGATGAAGATTACGGGTGCTAAAAATGTTGAAAAAGCATATGATCTTATTGAGAATAGTTCAAGATTTAAGCAAGTACTAGGTGATATACCCAATAGGTACCCAACACAATTATACGAAGCATTCGGCTATTTATTAGTTTTTGGAATATTATGGTATTTCTATTGGAAAACCGATAAGAAAAAACACGTAGGCTTCTTGTTTGGGCTTTTTATGGCTTTATTTTGGGCGGTTAGATTTATCGTTGAATTCTTTAAAGAGTGGCAAGGTGGTCTTGAAGAATGGATAGATGTAGGCATCAAACTTAATACAGGACAATGGTTAAGTATTCCGCTAGTTTTGATAGGACTTTTTTTTATGTTTAGAAAAAAACCGAAATTAGCTTAAAATATTAGGGATGATTTCTTTCCCACGCTGAATTTTCGACACTTCGAAAGGATAAAGGTAGATAAGGAATGGTTATTTTATTCACTTTAAAATTTATTTAAAATGGCTGTTTTAGAACAAATTTCTTCACAACAAGCAATCGATTTAGAAAACAAGTATGGTGCACATAATTATCATCCTCTACCCGTAGTATTAAGTAGAGGAGAAGGCGTCTATGTTTGGGACGTAGAAGGAAAAAAATATTACGATTTTTTATCAGCATATTCTGCTGTAAATCAAGGGCATTGTCATCCAAAAATTGTGGGTGCAATGACTGAGCAAGCACAAACGTTAACCTTAACATCAAGAGCTTTTTATAACGACATGTTAGGTCGTTATGAAAAGTTTGCGACCGAGTATTTTGGTTTTGATAAACTACTACCTATGAATACAGGTGCAGAAGCTGTAGAAACTGCACTAAAATTATGTAGAAAGTGGGCGTATGAGAAAAAAGGAATTGATGAAAATAAAGCACAAATAGTTGTTTGTAAAAACAATTTTCACGGAAGAACTACCACGATTATTTCATTTTCAAACGATCCGGTAGCACGCAAAAACTTCGGTCCGTTTACAGACGGATTTATAAAAGTTGAATATGACAACTTACATGCGTTAGAAGAAACATTAAAGAGTAATGAGGATATCGCTGGGTTTCTAGTAGAACCTATTCAAGGGGAAGCAGGAGTCTATGTGCCAAGCGAAAATTATTTAGCAAGCGCAAAAGCACTGTGTGAAAAACACAATGTATTGTTTATGGCTGATGAAGTACAAACGGGGATTGCCCGTACAGGTAGATTATTAGCTGTTAATCACGAACATGTTACACCAGATATTTTAATTCTTGGTAAAGCGCTATCTGGTGGTGCTTATCCAGTATCTGCAGTCTTGGCTAACAATCATATTATGAATGTGATTAAACCTGGAAATCACGGTTCTACTTTTGGAGGGAACCCTATTGCCGCAGCTGTGGCTATTGCTGCTTTAGAAGTGGTAAGAGATGAAAATTTAGCTGAGAATGCTGATACATTGGGTAACATTTTTAGAGACCGATTGAGCACTTTTGCTAAGAACAATGATCTTGTAAAATTAGTGAGAGGAAAAGGATTGTTAAATGCAATTCTTATCAATGATACTGAAGATAGTTCTACGGCTTGGGATATTTGTATTAAGTTAAGAGATAATGGTTTATTAGCTAAACCAACGCATGGAAATATTATTCGATTTGCCCCTCCTTTAGTGATGAATAAAGAGCAATTAAATGAATGTGTAGATATTATTATTAAAACAATTTCTGAATTTAAAAAGTAATATGAGATCAAAAATTATAGGTATAATTTTCTTGTTTTTCTTTACTGGAATTGCTTCCGCTCAAAGCGATCAAAAAACAGAAGTAAAAAAAGTGATTGATCTTTTTTTTAAAGGATTACAAAGTGGCGATACTGCTATCGTAAAAAGTACTGTTAAAGAGCCTATTTTACAAACTACTGCAGTAAATAAAGAAAATAAAACTCTTTTTAGAACCACTGATTTCTCTAACTTTCTAAGTTCATTGGCAAATAAGAACCCCAATGATACATGGGAAGAAAAATTGCTATCCTATACTATTCAAATAGATGGTACTATGGCAAATGTTTGGACACCTTATGAGTTTTATTTGAATGATACCTTTAGTCATTGTGGTGTGAATACATTTCAACTGGTATCTTTTAATGGTGTATGGAAAATAGTATATTTGATTGATACGCGACGAAAAAAATCATGTAAGAAATAGATATGATTGAGACACATAAAAATTATATAACAAAAGAAGATTTTAACACGGTACAATCTCGAGAAGAGTTGCTGAAGCTTATTAAAGAAAAAGATATTGATATAACTCGAGTTCTAAAGCGATTAAAGTACGAAGATGAATTACGTAATTTACAAATAGAGCTCGTTAAATTGCAACAGTGGATTTCTAAAAATAATAAACGTGTTGTTATAGTTTTTGAAGGACGCGATGCAGCTGGAAAAGGAGGTAATATTCGACGGTTTACTGAACATTTGAACCCTCGTTCGATGAACTCAGTAGCCTTGACTAAGCCTACCGAAATAGAAAAAGGGCAATGGTATTTTAGACGTTATATAAAAGAATTATCGAACCCTGGAGAGATTGTATTTTTTGATAGAAGTTGGTACAATAGAGCTGTTGTAGAACCCGTAATGGGTTTCTGTACTAAAGAACAATACGATATTTTTATGCTTCAAGTGCCCGAATTTGAACATATGTTATACGAAGATGGTGTAAAAATCATAAAGTTTTGGTTTTCGATTTCTAAAGAAGAACAGAAGGCAAGATTTGATTCAAGATTAGAAACACCTTTAAAACGATGGAAATATAGTCCCGTTGATCAAAAAGGGCAAGAGTTATGGGATAAATATACATTTTATAAAGAGCAAATGTTTAGTAAAACACATACCGCATATTGTCCTTGGACGATCGTAAAAGCTGATAATAAAAAAACGGCAAGACTCGAAACAATGCGTTATGTATTATCCCAATTTGATTATGAAGGAAAAAGCGAAACATTAACGACGTTATTGCCCGATCCAAATATTATTACGCGTTATTATAGATCTAATCACCAAATCGATTCGTAAAAGTTATGCAAGATTATAGTTTGACAGATGACGATATTTTAAAGTTAAATTCAAAGAAAGGATTAGAAGCATTGCTCTCTGAAGAAGAGTTCAATCCTGTAAAAACAATTCGTTATATTGATTATGAAAAGCGACTTAAAAAGTTGCAGATCGAATTAGTACGCTTACAAACTTGGGTTATTAACAATAATGAACGTATCATCATTATTTTTGAAGGTAGAGATGCTGCTGGTAAAGGTGGTGCAATTAGAAGGGCAACAGAGCGTATGAACCCTAGAATGTATCGAATTGTAGCCTTGCCAAAACCTAACGAAGAAGAAAAAACACAATGGTATTTTCAAAGATATGTTAATCGTTTTCCTAGAGCAGGTGAGATCGTTTTTTTCGATAGAAGTTGGTATAATAGGGCTGTTGTAGAGCCCGTGAATCAATTTTGCACCAAAGAGCAACATGAAATCTTTATGCATCATGTAAATGGCTTTGAAAAGATGTTAATCGATTCTGGTATTAGATTAGTAAAAATATACATGTCAATTTCGAAAAGAGAACAGGCAAAACGTTTTGCAGAAATTAAAAATGATCCGTTAAAACAATGGAAAATGACACCTGTAGATGAAAAAGCGCAAGAACTATGGGATGTATATACAGAGTATAAAACCAAAATGTTCGAAAATACAGCAGGTGGTATTCCGTTTAAAATTATAAAAGCGAATAGAAAAACATCGGCTAGAACAGCTGCGATTCAGTACATTTTAAAAACGATTCCTTACGATAAAAATTTAGAGATATAAAAGAGGCTGCTTTTATAAGCAGCCTCCTGTTTTTATTGATTTTGTAATTCTTCTAGTTTTTCACGTAAGAGTTCCTCATTTTGTAGGTCTTCAACAGAAAGACCTAGCGCAAGCAGTACATAAATAATCATTATAATAAATAAGACACTAAGTACAACGGCAATAATGGCCATTATTCTACCTGCTTTCACATTTCCTGGGTCTCCATAATCTTCAGGATTTGCTTTATAAGTTCTTAGTGATCCGTTTGCAATAACTATAGTAATAATACCGAGTAAAATTCCAGGAATACCGTAACAAAAACATCCGATGATAGATAAAATTCCGAGTACTAATATTAAGGTTGAATTGGGTAATTGTTGTCTTTCCATTTTTAGAGATGATTAAATATATAATTGGTGACCATAATGATAATATTAATTATAAATAATGTTAATAATACTTTATGACCATTTTTAAAATTCATTTTAAGATGTGCCAGTAAATATCCAAACATAGCTATAATGGTATAAATGGCAGGATACATATAAAAAGCTTCTGTAAACTGACCTTTTAGTAATAAAACAACCGATCGTTGCATGCCACAACCCAAGCATTCGATCCCTAGATTCGATTTAAAGGAACAGCTTAACAGGTTTTCTTCTAAAAAAGTAATGAAGCTCATATATTTTTTAAATGTACAAAAATATGATTGTATTTTTATAGTCTAATTATGAATAAGTATTTTACAATAGGAGACAAGGTTTCTGTAATTGATGATATTATAACTGGTATTGTTTACAAGGTTAATAGAAACGAAATTAGCATCAAAGACGAACATGGTTTTATACATGAATATCTTTCTTCAGAGCTTGTTATGTCTCATGACAACGATAAGAGCACTTCTAATCTCTTAATTGTTGAAAAGAAGGAGTTATTGGAAAAGGAAGATTTTAAAAAAGCGTTCGTTAAACCAAAAACAGCAAACTTAAAGAAGCAACTACCGTTAGAAGTAGATTTGCATATTCACCACCTCACAAATGCTACCAAAGGAATGACTAATTATGACATGCTTAGCTTGCAATTGGCTACTGTGAAGAAGCAACTAGCATTTGCAAAAAAGCAAAAGATAAAACGTATTGTTTTTATTCACGGAGTTGGTGAAGGGGTCTTAGAAGCCGAAATTAAAAAACTATTAAAGAATTACCCTGTTGAGGTATATGCCGCTTCCTTTCAAAAATATGGTTTTGGTGCAACAGAGGTATATTTATATCAAAACCCTATTTAGTAGCTTCATCATTTTCAAGACTCGATATTTCTCTTATAATTTTACCGAAATCATAAGTATCAAATCGGATTGTACTTTCGTTAGTGTTGGTAAGGTTAAGATTATTAATGGTTACAGAGGTTGTAAAAATTCTAGTAAATTTCTCTGGGATGTCTGGTAAAGGGTTTTCTGCAGTATTAGTGCTATCTGCATCTAAATAGTTAAGAATACCATCGCCATCATCATCTTCTGTATTACCTTCTAATTTAGTGGGTGTTCCGTCACCGTCATCATCATCATCCCTGTAATTAGGTATTCCGTCTTTATCGGTGTCTATAAGATTACCATCGGCATCAAGTGTAATTTCTTTTGAAGTTTCAATACCATCATTATCATCATCACTATCAAGGTAATCGGGTAAATCATCTGTATCGCTATTATCGTCAGTAAAATCTCCATTATTATTTAGATCTTCTTGTTCGGCATTTAAACCATCTTTATCATCCTCAGTTTTTATGGTGTTCATAACAAGACTGCCTGTGCCTGTCCATTCATTAATGATGGTAGGTTCATTTGGCGGGATATTTTGGCAAAAATAATTAGTGCCGTTAATCGTATTGTTAAACGTTCTATAGTTAATTGTATTGTTTCCAGTTTCTCGTAGCGAAATAGCAGTTTTTGTACCCTCAGTTATAAGAAAACTCTTATTTGTGGTAGTAAATTGTACACTTAAAGCTTCGCTATCATTCGTTTTATAAAAAACATGTGTAATTACGTGGTTAGTTCCACTAGTATCAACAGAAAAGCAGTCATCAAGACTACCGTCAAAAACGAATTCTGGTACATCTATATTACCATCATCACAACCCATTAAAATCACAATACTAAAAAATGCAAGTAGTTTCTTCATAGTCACAAAAATAAACGTTTTGATGAACTGACCGAGATTACATCCTTATAAATTAACTATTTTTGCACAGTTTTAACATCATGAAGAGAGTTTATCTAGATAATGCTGCAACTACACCTATACATCCTGAAGTTATTCAGACAATAACCGAAGTGATGCAAGACGTCTATGGTAATCCGTCATCTACGCATCAATTTGGTAGAAAAGCGAAGGCTGTTGTTGAATCTGCAAGAAAGTTTATTGCGCAGTGTTTTAATGTGTCTGCTGCTGAGGTCATATTTACATCGGGTGGGAGTGAAGCAGATAATTTAATTCTAAGAAATGCCGTTGAACATTTAGGAGTTGCCCATATTATTAGTTCTAGAATAGAACATCATGCTGTGCTACATACTATCGAAGCATTACAGAAAGAACAAGATATTGTAGTAAGTTATGTAAACTTAAATGCATCTGGTGAGGTTGATCTTCATCATTTAGAATCTTTGCTTGAAACTAATAATGGAAAGATATTAGTAAGTCTAATGTGTATTAATAATGAGTTGGGTAATTTGCTTGATGTGGAAGCGGTTTGTAAATTATGTAACAAATATGATGCCTTATTTCATTCTGATACTGTACAATTGATAGGGCATTATCTGTTAGATTTACAAAAAACACCTATTGATTTTATGGTTGCCAGTGCGCATAAATTTCATGGACCTAAAGGTGTAGGTTTTGCGATTATAAAAAAAGGATTTGGTATAAAACCTATGTTAATAGGTGGAGGGCAAGAAAAAGGAGCGCGTGCGGGTACTGAAAATGTACATAACATTGCAGGGATGCACAAAGCACTTGAAATTGCCTATACAACTATGGATGCCGACGCTGACCATATGAAAAAATTGAAAAAATATTTTATCACTGCCTTAAAAAAAATTGATGCAAATATCGAATTTAATGGATGTTCTAACGATTTAGAAAAAAGTACTTATACCATTTTAAATGTACGTTTCTCAAAGGAGATTAAAATGTTACTTTTTAACTTAGATCTTAAAGGGATTGCTGCTTCAGGGGGCAGTGCCTGCCAAAGTGGAAGTACGAAAGGCTCTCATGTGCTACATACCATTCTTTCTGAAGAAGATAGTAAAAATACATCGATACGGTTTTCTTTTAGTAGAGATACTACAAGAGAAGATATTGATTATACCCTAAGGACTTTGAATAATATTATCAATTAGTATCAAATTTATGTTGTCTTTTATAAGTGTTACCTCTGCTATCTGTTGTGACTCTGGAGAATTTCGTAGCAAAACCGTCTGAGGTCTCATGCAATTCATAACTAAAATTATCGAATGTGCCTCGATCATATTGTTTAACCAAGTTAATATTATTTCCTAAGTAAATATATCCTGTGAATACGAAACCAGTATGATAATTAACAAGAAAAGCATTTCGTTTACTTCCGAATGTCTTTTGCATTACGAAATAATATGGGTTGGTTATATTATGATAACTTAAGGATACAGTGGTTTGACCGTTTAAATTTTTGATCTCAGTTAGATTTCCATTTGAGTCGTAGTGGTAAGATCCACCATTTTCCTCTATTCTAAGATCTAGAATTCTTGAAATATTATTATTAACCCCAAAAACAAACTCAGATTTATCATTTAAAAGAGACCATTCATTATTAGTCGAATTATAACTTCTATATTCTCTCCTTATGACGCTATGATCTGTGTATTCATATTGAAAAGAATATTGAGGAATAGAATAGTGATGTACTATTCGGCCTTTATCGTCGTACTCAAAATTCTCATAGTCATATAAGACATTTGGTGCGTTTTCTAAGTATATTCTGCTTAAAGCTCCACAAGAATTATATTCAAATTTAAAGTAACGATCAAATTCAGCTCCAAAAGAACTAATTTCATGTTTTCTAGTGATTCTATTATTTTCATCGATACTGTATTCAACAAATGTCTCAACAGTTCCCTGTTGCGTTAAATCACCACGTGAGTAACTAGTTATATTTAAATCATTAGTAAGAATACTAGAGTTGTTTAAACAATTCTCTGAGCTATCATTTGAACAAGAAATTAACGGAAGAAATAATAATAAGAAGCAAGTTATTTTTTTCAAAAGATTAGTTTTAACTAAAATATAAATTTTACGTAAAAGAAAAAAACGTGATTATTTTACGATTACGCTTATCGGTTTGTGTATGATTAATAGCGTGGTTTAGCGATTAATTTAACAAGTACATAATAAACTGAAAATCCGTGAGGATTTTTAAAAATAGGTGAGAACAAGCAATAAATTATATATGTTGTTGGCATCTCGTTCTTTTTCTTATGATAAAATTTTACAATTAGAATTATCTAATTCCGAATCACACGCAAGTTTGGATGAGACGATTTTTGCTAGAATCATTTTTTTCATAGCCTTTAATTCTGTTATTTTTTTGTCAATCTTTTTTATTTTGTTCTCAACTTTTAATTCCATTGTAGAACAGTTGGCCTTATTCAATTCAAACAATTCTAGAATTTCTGCTATTTCATTAAGAGTAAAACCGAAACTTTTCGATTTTTTTATTAGAAATAATGTATTAAGGTTCTGCTCACTATATTGCTTATAATTATTCCATTCAGATTCCGAACGATTAACCTTAATTAATCCTTTCTTTTCGTAAAATCGTATGGTATCTCGAGATAAGCCCGTTTTATTTGAAATTTCTCCTATTAACATAATTTTTTTCTAAAAATAGTGATTTTTTCCTTGACCGTTGACTATACTCCATGGTTTATCTTTGCCAATAAGTCAAATAAAAATGAAATGAAGTTCTTGAGAATAAACACTATTTGGGGAAATATAATCTCTGTGTTCAATGGTCTTGCATCAAAAAAATCATTAGCATGTACTGCCGGTTGTTGCGAAAAAGAATCCATCTCCATTAAGCAGAAAACCTCAATTGATTTAGAAATAGTAAAGCATGAATACGAATCGATAGCCTGTAATTTAATAGAATCCAAACTGGCTGAAAGAAAAAATGAACTTCAAAAAGAAGTGTTTTCTAGAGTAAAGAATACAAAAGAAATTGAAGCGGGATTTATCTTTTCCTTTCCATACGAGGAAAAATTCTTATTAAAAATGACAGAATATATTATAACAGAAAAAAGATGTTGTCCGTTTTTCGCATTTGAAATTAAGCTTCCTCGAACAAATAGTATTCTACTCGAAATTACAGGATCTTTAGAATCTAAAAAGATGCTAGAAATGTTTTTAGCTGAATTTAATTGAAAAAAACGATGGGATTATACGACAAATACCTTCTTCCAAAGGTGATTGATTGGACTTGCAATCAACAACCAAGCGTGAAGCAAAGAGAAAAAATCATTCCTTTAGCTAGCGGTAATGTTTTGGAAATTGGTATTGGTTCGGGTTTGAATTTACCTTTTTATAGTAAAGAAAAAGTAAAAAGCCTTTTAGCTATTGACCCTTCCATTGAAATATGGAATAAAAATCGTATAAACACTAACGAATTATCTTTTGAATTCAATTTCGTAAAAACTATTGCAGAAAATATTCCCGCTGACAATAGTAGTTTTGATACAGTTGTATTTACATATACGCTCTGTTCGATAGTTGATACAACAAAGGCTTTTGATGAAATTATAAGAGTACTTAAAACAAATGGGAAAATTATTTTTTGCGAACATGGTAAAGCTCCAGATAAACCTGTTCAAAAATGGCAAAATTTCATTAATCCAATTTGGAAGCAATTGGGCGGTGGTTGTATACTCAATAAAGATATACCTTCTATTATTGAAAGTAATGGTTTAGTAATAGATAAAATGGACTCAATGTATATTCCTGGTTGGAAACCGGCTAGCTATAATTTTTTGGGCATAGCAAAGTTGCGATAGAATGCATGCTAACGTTGAGCGGTACAGAGTTTTAATTCCGTTTAGCGAATGCTAAACGAAGTTCGAGGAAAATCTTTTAAGAAACAAAAATTATAAGACAAAAAACCGAAGTTGTTACACTTCGGTTTTTATTTATTTCTTTTTCTTCTGCTGCGCTTGTTGCTCTTGCGCTTGTTTCATCGCATCATCTAAACGCTGTCGAAACTTACTTTTCTTTTTAGGCTTTGCTTTGTTTTCTTGTATCTGTGCATGAATTTTATTCTCGTCAATTACGTAGTTCTTGATTACAAACATAATAGCAATAGTTAGTAAGTTCGAAATAAAGTAATACAAACTTAAACCACTTGCATAGTTATTAAAGAATACCAACATAAATAAGGGTGACATATACATCATCATCTTCATCATCTTACCCATATCTGGCATTCCTTCTTGGGTAGGAGGTGTCATGTTTGACTGCTGGCTCTGGGTCATACGCATATAAAAGAAGATGGCGATCGAAGCTAATATTGGAAAGAGACTTACATGATCACCATAGAAAGGTATTTTAAACGGAAGTTTAAAAACAGTATCATACGATGATAAATCGTTTGCCCACAAAAAACTCTTTTGGCGTAAATCTATATTCGATGGAAAAAACTTAAATAATGCAAAGAAAATAGGCATCTGTAATAAGGCAGGAATACATCCTGCCAAGGGGCTTACACCCGCTTTACTTTGTAGTGCCATCGTTTCTTGCTGGCGCTTCATCGCATTTTCCTTGCCAGGATATTTATCATTAATTGCTTGCATTTCAGGTCGTAAAACTTTCATACGCGCACTCGATAAATATGATTTATAGACCACGGGTGACATTAAAATACGAACTACAATGGTCATTAAGATGATCAATAATCCATAGTTACCTATAAAAGAACTTAAAAATGAAAATACAGGTACAAAAATATATCTGTTAATTACGCCAAAGATTCCCCAGCCAAGGTCAGCAGATTCATCAAAACCAGTACCTTCATATTGCTTTAATGTTTTATAGTCACTTGGGCCATAATACATATTCATAGCATAATTCAATTCTCCATTTTTTAAGGCCAGCGGCGCCGATAGCGCAAATTTTCTGTAGCGTACAGTGTCTTTATCTTCATCTTCAACCAAATCTTTAGAGCTGATTTCGGCACTAGCAAACGGCGTATCAGATTTTAAAATAGAGGTAAAGAAATGTTGTTTAAATGCAACCCAATCTACATCTTTTTCGGTTTCATCATCATCTTTGTTTAAATAGGTTACGTCATCATCTGCTCTATAATAAAACCAAGTGTACATATCTTCTGCGTAGGCACTTTTTTCATTACGGTATGCCTCTAATTGCCAATCTAAATTAATAGCTTGCGAACCATTAATCACAGTATTCAACCCTTGCGATTGAATGGCAAAATCCATTAGATAATCATTAGGCTTCAGCTCATATCGATAGGCTAAGAACTGTGTATTAGAAACCTTTAGTTTCATGGTTAAAACACTATGCTCACCATTTTTAGTTAATGATGGTTCAAAAAAGAGATCTTTTGTATTTAGAATACGGTTATCAGTAGTTCCGAAGTTAATATTAAACTTAGCATTGGCATCTTTAATAAGATATAAAGGAGTTTTTCGCCAAGTTTTATACTCTTTTAATTCAACCTCTGTTATTTGTCCACCTTTGTTGTTTACAGTTATTTTTAACAATTCATTTTCTATAACTGTTGTGTTCGCTTTCGCGGAAGGTAGGGTAGCGCTGTATGAAAAAGCACCAAGCTCATTTTGAACTTTTACCAATCCTAACGAATCTGTAGGATTAATAGTCGTTGCTAAGGTATCTTTAGTTATTGTAGCTGTTTTAGTATCTATTTGTGCTTTTTGAATAGAATCTTGCACCTGCGCTGCTTTCTGCTTTGCTAATTCTTCTTCGGTAGGTTTGTTATTGTAAATCCAAAACGTACCTAAAAGTGCTAAAAGTATAAATCCTATTAGAGAATTAAGATCGAATTTTTTTTCTTCCATATCGAGTAATGCCAAGATGGCATAGATGAATTAATATATTGATTGATAAATCAGACAAACAGTCAAAAAAGCTTGTAGATTTTTTCAGCGCGAAAGTATAAAAAACTAGCCATATAGCTTGTATTTATTGATGTTAAATTAAAATAAGAATATTTTATAAAGCCAGTAACCTTCACGCTTACTTTATATAAGTCAAAGAATGTTCCAAAGTAAAGTTATTTACTATTCTCAAAAAAAATACTTCATTTTTTTAACACTTAAGTTTTCTATTTTGTACTATCTTTAGTTTATAACTTTAAATTTCTCACTCATGAAAAGGCTCCTTTCTTTAGTATTACTAGGTTTGCTTACGGTTTCGTTACATGCACAATTTTATATTTCTGGTAGCGGTGGATACTCTATAGGAGTAGCGAAAAAAACTCTAGGCTCTGAAATTTCTGCCTCTGGTGTAAGTGATTTAGAGGGAAGCTATGGTGAAGGGATACATGCGCAACTAAGAGGTGGCTATACTTTTAATGAAAAATGGGCATTAGAATTAGGCTTAGGTTATTTACATGGTTCAGATCAAGATGTCACAAGAATTTCTGGCGAGCCTACACTACCTGAAGCAAAAATATTTGCAAGAGGTAGAGCGTTTGGAGCATCACTTTCTGGCATTTATAGTTTTACAGAAAACATTTATGTACGTGCAGGTTTACTTACTAAAATTGGCGGTAGAACTGAGGCCATAAGTGAAGTTACGGTGAGTAATCTACCTGTACTATTATTTAATCCTGCTGTTACGGATCCAACAATAGTTGCTGATTTGAATACAAACTTTACAACCGATTTTCACGGTAAGCTCCCTTTTGGTGGTATTTTAGCAGCTGGCTATAAATTTCCTGTTGGTGATAACTTGAACTTATTTGCTGAAGTTGAATACATGGGTATTAATATTACGAGAGATACATCAGAATTGTCTAAGTTTTCGGCAACTTTTGCAGGTCAAGCTTTGACTCGAGATCAGGTAGTAGGTGGTATGCTGCGCTTAATTGCTCAACCCTCTACACCTCAATCTACTAGAGAAACTATTGCACGATTTTTACCATTGCTAGAAGATGAGGCTGAATGGGGAACAGGTGATTTACCTTCTTCTGAAGCACCCTATTCATCTCTAGGTTTTAATTTTGGAGTGACATACACATTCAATTAAACGAATTGTTCCCTTTTGCAATGTAATTATATATAGCTAGGGCAAGTACTTCAGCGGCTTTAGGGTAGTTTCGAAACCATAACTCTGGTTCGATAAGCTCTAACTCTGCTAATGCAATAGTACCATGATTGTCAT